>JAUXUB010000010.1 GCA_030680955.1 bacterium
TTTGGGTTTCTCCCGCATCCAACAGAGCTTCTATTCTATCCCTCTGACCCATCGTGAGCTGATGCCAGCTCCGACGTTGTTGTATTTGTTCCATAATACAATTTTCGCCGAAGAAGATTGCAATTCAAAGGGGAATTTTCGATCAAATACAGGGTTTCAAAATTAGCAAATCACTTTTTTTTCATCGCTACGCTATCGAATTGGCATTATAGTTGCAGAAAAGAAGATCGGGAAAAATGGCTTCGTATGACAGGAAAGCTTACTGTAGATGAAGAAAAGGCGCTTGCTTCTTTTGCGCATCTTATGAAAATAAAATATGGATTTCAATCACCAGAAACATATCTTGGTGAGATTTTTTATAAATATGACGGAGTTGTAGCCTGGCGAAAACTAAAGAAGTTAGCAGGCGAAAGAGATTATATACTGATTAAAGGATTTTTTTTAATGTTCCGGAACAGATTTGAATTAGTGTGGAGTAAAGAGCATATTAGAAGACTTAATACTTTTAAGAAATCTATGCAGAATAAAAAAACAACACAATTTCTTGATTCTGTGGCATTTATGTTCGGGAAGGCAATAGCAGTAAGAGATACTATGACACTTATAATTCTCTTTTCACCGCAAGATTTTAGTTTCACAGCGGCGGGGAGCGCAAATCTTATAGGAAATTTTATTTCAATTGAACTCCCAGATATGAATAAGCACACCTGGCAATTATCGTATTCTGTCGCCCTAATTGGCCATGAAATCGGTCACCTTTATTTTAAAAAAAGGAAAGGAAAAACGATGATCGTGTCTGCGTTAAAAAAACTGCAACTAAAAAAGCAATACAATTTGCTCCCATTTGCGACCTTTACTGTTATCAATGAAGCAATTACATCTGCATTTGTTCCTATAGGTTCATTGGGACAAAAATACTTTTCAAATATGATTGCTGATTTGCTTTTTTCCAATCTGCCACGTGGCTTCACAGCAGGACAAGCTTTGCGTGAAGGTAAACCAGTTTCCTTTTATTCAAATATTGAAATATATTTTGTATGGAAATTATTTCCAATTGCGTATCAGTATGTCAGAGAAAAAAAGCCAATTGATCGAGCATTTATAATCAAAACCGCATTGCTACTTAAAGACTTAATGAAGCAAAAAACTGGCAACGGGTAATGCTGTTCGTCTTAGTTTACGGTTATATATCGCATACTTTAATACATGCCGCAGGCTTCATGTGAATATACATGGTGGTGGCTCTGGGCTCGCTAATATAGATGAAAACCGATAATAATAGTGAGTTGCAGTTTATTTGACAATGTACTGCGATTATGATATAATGACCACAATTCAACGTTCAAGGCGTCCTGTATGTGCAAACTAGCACATAAAGTTGCAGTATAGCCTTTTTTTCGCTATGATATATAAATCTTTTTAGCTTAAATATAGATGATGATAAAAGTGGATAAAAAATTTAAGAAAGTTGTCGTTCTGGATACCGTTATTTTTTATCCAGAGCATCGCAAACTCCTCAATTCAATTGCTGCGGAGGTTTTGGAATTTCCGACAAGCTTGCCGGATGGGTTAGAAAAACAGTATGAGGAAAGTCCCGATCTTTTCCTAAATAAATTGTGTTATACACAAATAGCAATTGATAATATCCCCTTACAATTACTGATGAATCGTATTGACGGAGCAGATGTTGTAATAAGTTGTTGGACGGATATTCCGGATGAAATTTTACGTTTAAACCCACAACTTAAACTTATCGTCTTTTGGACTCACGAACGAGAACACAGGATAAACGTAAAGCTTGCCGAAGAACTAGGCATTACTGTTGCAAATATTCCGGACTACGGAACTGATGCTGTTGCCGAAGTGGTGTTTGCTGGATTATGGCAATTACTTCATAGAAATTTTGGAGCCGACAGCACTTTGGAATATGGAGGTAATATTTCTCACGCAATCGTTGATTATGTTTTTAATCATTTCCGACAACTTCAAGATAACGAAAAATATACTCGTTCTGGGAAATTCACTCACCATTTTCATAAGATTGGGTTAATGAAATTTGATTTTACTCAAAAAAATCTCGATGAGTTGATACCCGAGCGTCTTATAGAATACAAGCGAGTTGGACTGTTAAATATTGCAAAATCAAACGAAACCATGAATGCGCTTCGCACACTGGGAGTTATTTGTGAACAATATAAAATCAGTGATACTTCCTTAGCTACTTATTATAAGTTTTTAGCAGAGAATGATATAATATTCTACGACTCAAAATTGATTAGCCACTCTGAAATTAGTAAAATTACTGTAATGTTTGCCAACAAGCTAGTGGATGTTGAAAAATTATCATCCGCCAAGTATTCATTTAACGACAAAATTTTTGGTGTCGTTGGTCTTGGCAGAATCGGAATAAAAGTAGCCACTATTGCAAAGGGGTTGGGATTTGAAGTGCTATATTACTCAAAGACACGAAAAAATCAACTGGAAAATGAGTTGGGAATAAAATATGTTGAATTAGAAAAATTAGCAGAAATAAGTGATATCGTTTCAGTGCATGTTCCAGCACACAAAGCAGAGAATTTATTTGATGATAAATTGATTGCGAAACTAAAAAATAGTTCGATCTTTATTAACACAGCAGACGGAAACGCAATTGACCAGCACGCATTGACTAAACGAATGTTGGCTGGGGAAATCTTTGCGTATCTCGATGTTTATCCCGGTTTGCCTAGAAAAGACATTCTTGGTATGCACATGAAAGACAAAACTGATTGGAAAATCCACAAAGAATTATCTAATAACGTTCTTGCTTATCGTGCTGGTTGGAAAACACAAGAGTCAATTAATGTTAAAACTTATAAACTCCTCGGTGAGATGATAGATTTTCTTGTGGGTAAGAAAGATAAATATGTTTTGCCAGACGAATTGTAATACTTGGCGAGGTCGCCGAGATGGCTCAGGCGCAAGCTTGCAAAGCTTGAGACGATGGTTCGACTCCATCCCTCGCCTCAAATAATAAAAATTATATGTCAGAAAACGAAAAATTAACGAGAGAAAAGTTTAATTTTCTCAAAAAATATTACGATGAAACATGGGATGAGAATAGCCACACCCTTCATGTTGGTTTATTTAAGAACGATCAAGATTCTCTTGCTGATTCTTACAGGCACGCAACGGATTATTTGATAAATAATGCTTATGATGTTGTTCCAATAACAAAAAAATCAGTCATTCTTGATGTTGGTTGTGGTACGGGGAGAACATTAGTAGATGTTTGCTTGCAATACGGCTGTCGTGGAGTTGGGGTTGATTTGAGCGACGAACAAATTAATGATGCCAAAAACCATATTAGTAAAATAAACCAAGAAAGACTACTGCAAGGATTACCTAAAATTAGAGCAAAGTTTATTAGAGGGAGCGGAAGCGAACTTGATAAAACTTTCAAGAAAGACAGCCAATTTACACATATCATCAGTCAAGATGCAATTCTCTTAATTACGAATAAGCAATCTCTTTTTCGTAATATCCTTCGTCTTTTAGTTCCGGGTGGTATTTTTGCCGTCGCAGATTTCCTGTCAGAATCTGCGCCAGAAGAAAGAACCGAGAGTGAGGAGAATTTAATATACAAGTTAGTAAATTGGAACGAGGGGCTTTCTTTCGAGGCATATGGAAAGATATTGGAAACTATTGGTTTGTCAGTGGTGAAGTCTGAAAGACGAGATACAGACATGATAAATACCTATGCGAAACTTGCTCAAAAAATGGAACAGCATATTGTGGACGGAGACAAAACATATACCGAGTTAAAAGAACGATATGAAAGTATCGTATCTGCCGTAAAAAATGGAAAAATGGGTTGGGGGTTTTTCTTCGCTAAAAAATCCCAAAAAACAGCTTTGATCGCTGGAGCAAAAGAAAAATCTATCGGTCGTTTTGTAGCAAGTTACTTACACAAGATGGGGTGGAATATTTGGCTGTATAGTCGCAACGCTCGGAAAGTTAATAAACTCTATTGGCATGAACGGAAGTGCGATATTTCCAGCGAGAAAAGTATTGCAAAACTTTTGGATGAAATACAAGATTTAGATCTCGTTATGATGCTTGCCGATACTGGAGGGGATGGTTTACTTGAGGAGTTATCAGAAGCAAAAGTTAAAGAATGCATGGACGCAAAATTGGTTGGAAGTGTTTTACTAAACAAATCTCTCACTCTCAAATTTTTTAAACGTAGCAGACAAGTTAAAGTTATTTGGTGTGCTGGCAAACCATCAAAAAAATCAAAAGACCTCATACTTTACAGTATGGTTAATTCCGGACTAGCATCGTATGTGGATGCGCTAAATGAGCACTATAAAAATGTTTTCGAAGCGTATTATCTACCGACGGGACTGATTTCACCCTCTACACTTGGAGATGATTATATTCACAAAATGGGACCAGAATTACAAAAGGTTGCGGAACATCCACAAGTTATTGCAGATATGGTTCAAAAAATTATTGATAACGAAATTGAGCCGGGTATAATTAATATAGAAAAGAATATAATATAGTGCCCTCGCCACGTTGAAAATAAAAAAAGCACATGAGCAGCACATGAACGACGAAGAAGAACATTTAGAGAAAGAACTTAGTAGAGATATAGAAGAAAGAGATCTGGAAACTAAGGCGGCAAGCAATGAAAGCAAAGAAACGTCGAACATCTTAGTAAGCAGAGAAGATCTTGAATAAATAGATTCATGGGCGCAAATGGATGGGGGATATATTAGAAATATGAATGATCCTGAGGGCGTAAAAAGAATGCTACTGGCTATATATAATAAAGTGAGTGAACTTTTGGAATCAGAAGAGTAAAATTAAGTTAAGAAAAATCTAGAATTTAGAATTGCGGAGGTGCCAAATAAAGATTTTTTTTATTTAATATTAATTTTCCAAAAATCAGCCAGAGTTGTTTCTGTCATTACTATGGCCATTTGGCCTGAATAATATTTTTTTATATTGCTATCTTCCCATCTCTTGTATGATTCTCGAAGTAACCATTTTGTAGTACGCATACTTTCAATAGCTTGCTCTTTCGTAAAAACAAATTCGCCAAAATCAATACAAACCAAATTCCCATTTTTATCTATTCCATAATTGGATTGTATTTTATAAGTAGTATCGTGCATGCCATAAGTCCAAAGGGTTTTCTGTAACTCTATGTATTTATTTATTATTTCTATCCCATCTTTTTCATTTTTAAGATTATCACCAATTATAATAACTTTATCTTGAATATAGTTTAATCCTATTTTATTAAACTTAGGGTTTCCAAATATTGCACCAGGCAACGAATTTAATCTACTTTTCATAATTCGTAGTTTATTTCTCTCTCTTAATAGCGCCTTACACGCAATATAAAATGCAGCTAGATGTGATAGATTTTGCCTAGTTCTTATAAAATTATAAATCTTTAAAAGTGATGACCTCGATGATAAAAGTTTTTTAAACACTAGGTCAGAATCATATTCATATACCTGATAATAGAAGCCCTCATTGATGTAGTTCATAAATATATTATAGCAAATATTGAAAATTGGCGGTTGTTTTATGTTGCTCGGCCTCCTCTAAATCTTTTCCAGTTCATTTTCTTTATTCCACTGATGATTCAAAAAAGCCAAAATATTCAAACTGTGTGGTATCTTCTTGCACTGAGTTTATCAAAGTGTTTTTGTAAGCACAGATCAAATAATGCTATAATATAAACGATGTATACCAAGATGAAACTTAAGTTTATCCGCATAATGATTAATAATATTGTATAATAAAATTGTATTTAAAACTTGCTAAAAAGTTTATAAAGTATTATTATATCGTTCTTAAACTATGAAGAAACAAAAAATCACAAAAAGAAAAACATCCTTAGAAAGATTGTTAGATTTACAACTCGAGTCGCAAAAATTGCCACAACTTTCACCTGTAGAAAAAGCGAAGTTGGAGCAGGCTTTTGCAATCGAGCAGCTTTATAATTCAAGCAAATTGGAGGGTTCATCATTAACAACAAAGATGATTGATAGAGCAATTTATGGAAAAAAACTTTCAGCGGCCTAAAACGAAAGATGAGCTAAAAGAAAAATAAAGTTGCTCGCAAAGCTAAGCGGGTGTAGTTTATATAAACTTTGGATTGTAAAAACTAAGATAATTTATCTCTTATAGAATTGTTATTTGGCCCATTATTTTCAATTTGTTTATAGCGATAGAGGAATAACTGGTTGCCCACCTGTTGCCCAAAAATTGATAAAAGGGGATGAAATCTGATAACAACTGATGACAGTTGAGAATCTGGATTTAATCAAATGAGCTAGCATTTAATGCATTATTCTTGTTTTTATTGGAGATTTATTACGTTATTCAGTTTTGCCTTTTCATGGCTCATAATCCGAAGGTATGTGGTTCAATTCCAATCCCCGCAATAGTTCAGTCTTCATTTCTATGGAACCGAGGTCATTCTACTCCAGCGCTCAGAATGCCTCTTTCTCTCAATATAAAATAGTTAAAATTGAAGGTTTAAGGATATCCACACCTACCTGTTGACTTCGTATTGGTTATTAGGCTATTATCTAAATGAAAGTCACCCGCGCCTCCCGAAAGGGAGTGTGCGGGTTTTCAGTTTTAGTATACAATAACAAACATGGAAAGATTAAATATCCTTATTGATGCTGGCAATTTTTATCATATCGCCCTTAAGAAAGTTGGGGTTCAAGAGCTAGGCTTTGACTTCGAGAAATTTGTTGGATTTTTAGCAAATGGCAGGACAATTTCTGATATGGGGAAACGCTTTTATGTTGGAACTGTTCGAGAAAAAGAAGGGGATGCGAAAAGCAAAGAGGCAATGTCGCGGCAAACCACCCTATTTACTGAATTAACAAAATATCATTGGCAAATTAAAACCAGTAAGCTCAAACGAAGGTTAGAGGAATTAGTGATTGATGGCCGTGTAGTGGACTATGAGAAATTTCGGAAAGCAGGCATTGAAAAAATCCAATTTGAAAGATTAAGAGAAAAAGGCATAGACGTAAAACTTGCGACTGATCTTATTGTTGGAGCAGTTGATAATCAATATGATACAGCCATTATAATAAGTTCAGACTCCGATTTACTACCTGCAATTGATTGGGTTCGCCGCCGATATAAGGGCAAAAAGAAGATTGAATATATAGGTTTTTCAATACCAGACGAACTTAATTCAAAAAAATCTACAGAGCCAAGTTTATCTCTTATTGCGAAAACTGATATTCAGAGGATATTGGTTAAATCCGATTTAGAAAATTTTATAAAACCATCTTTTTTTAACAAAAAAAATAGTAAGTAGCGGGGTGGGGTAATGAAAAGTCCTATACAAATTATCCAATTGAGATTATTATATTTTCCAAATCTTTCATTGAGTGGAAGGTTTTTTGCCTCTGTAAAATTCATCAAAGATTTTTTCAAGGTCAGGGTCGCTTTTTATTGCGTGTTCGGCTGGACTAATTCCTTGCGTCGCTTTCTTTTCTTCTAAAATTTTTTGTACTTCGGGGCTGTCGTGATCGAGCTGTAACCCAGCTGTAAAGGGTGGAGATTCATTCCAATCCATCCCCAATCTTTCCATGGCCTCTGCTTCTCCAATGTATGCTAATTTCATTAGGTTACTTCCTCGTAATGTTTCTTCTTTAAATCCAGCTTCAATAAAATCTTCCTTTATTTTCAAAATTGCTGCAACCCGAAGTTTCAAATCAATAGGAAGATCGACTCGCATAGTGAGTTGGGAAAGAAAAGCAAATTCCACCACCAACTGTTGAAGTTCCCATTCTGGGGAGTCTTTGATTTTGGCAACCTCAATAATCTCATTAAAAGCAGTCCAGATTTTAGTACCAAATGTTATGTCATTTTCTACACTATTACCTAAACTTTCTTGATGCCAAAATACATCATCATCATACCCGTTCATCATTTCTTTGAGCACCTCTGGAGTGATTCTGTTATTTATGTCTTCAAATTTCTGAATACGCACCTCAAGTGGTTTGTTATCTGGTGATTTCTTCCACATATATTACATGGTAGTAGTTTTGTAAGGAATATTCAATACCTCAAATAAACCTACCAATTCTTTACCACAGAAAACGCCGAATCAGCGTTAATTTCTATCAAATAGGTTCTAATGTCTTCAAGCCCCTGCAACAAAATAAAAGCTCCCTTTTAAGGGGAGCTGTGTTAGTCATCTAGAAAACATTCTGCAGCAGACTCCGAAGTGAGAGTGGCAGATGATTTAGTCTTAAATGGAATTTCACCAGTATATGGGTGCCAATTTATTACCCAATCAATAGAAATACCCTGCACTCGGTATAAGCGATTGTAAGTTTCAGCTTTAATAATTTGTCCCACGTCAGGTATTTCTTGTGAATCTTCGAAATACAGATAGTAGGTAAAAGCCCCTTCAAAATTCATCGCAAGAAGTTTTTTATCTGTAGTGTGCATTGGTATCGAAAGCGAAATTTTGATAATGCGACCATCGCATTGCCACTTTTTGTCAGTAACTTTACCTATAAAAGTTTGTGGTTTTCCTTGGATTGTTGTAAGCAGCGGTATTGGTAAATATGAAAAATAAGAAACGATTACAGCTAGTATTAAAGGGCTTACTCCAAGCAAGATGACAGCTATTAAAAACGCCATTTGTAAGATCTCCTTTGCCCACCATAGCTTTACGCGACGGAGGGCATATCTCTGCTGGTATTAAATTATCAAAATATGGAATTGATTGCAATAGAGCTAATACCATCCCCAATTAACCACTACTCTTTTAACCTCGTCTTTGCGAGGAGGAACGACGAAGCAATCCAGATTTATCCCATTATTTCCTGGATTGCCGCGGGCTTCGCCCTCGCAATGACAAAAGTCTTAAAAGAAGTGGTTAATTGGGGATAGTATAATGTGCTTTCAAATAAGGATATAAAAAAGCGTCGAGTGATTGCTCGAGCGCTTATTTTTATTTTAAAACTTATCGAATTTTAATATTTGGACAAAGGTTTTGACGATAGAAGGAACTGAATTCTTCGCCAATTAATTTTTTTGCTATCTTGTATATGCCATAGATTACCGCAATGCATACGCAAATCATAACAGTCCACATTGCAAGATACGGGCTCCATATTACAAGCCACGACCAAATAGTCGCCATACCTATCGAATATAGCCAATACCCAATAATTCCAACAACGCAAATAGGGAAACAAATAAGGAATATATACATCATATAGCCAATTGCGTCAGTCATCTTTGGCTTTGATGATTCAAGTCGTTTGTATGCACTCTCGCCTAATTTGCATAATTTAATAAAAATAATGAAGGTGAATCCAAGGCACAGGATGCCAAATGTCATTATTGCTAAATCTCTGATGTTTGTTTTATAGATGAAAATTCCAGCTGTAATTACTAATCCTATAAGAATTGAACCTATGAACAATATTAAATTAGTTATCCAAAATGCGCGACATATTGAAAAACTATCCCTATTATTAAATGCGACAAAAGAAAGAAATAATCTGCCGTAGAGACTGTTCCTATCTACTATATATGAATTATCAGGAGAAGGCCGAATAGCTAGAAATGAGAGAAGCGCTATACTAATCGAGGCGATTGTTCCATAGAATCCAAATAAGAAGAGTAGCATCCACAGCCATGTTGTAAACGCATTTAGAGGCAAGTCTGGTTTAAAGTTGCTTAATCCTAAACTAAGCGCGCTAATGCATACAATTAGTGAGAGCAAGGCTAGTACCTTTACTTTATTCATTTTTACTCCTTTACCCCCCATAGCTTTATGCGATGGAGGGCTTGTTTGTACTGGTTTATTTATATACTACCTACGAAAAAATGCAATCTTTTTGATTTTTTTATCAACTGATGGTATATTAAGCAAAGTTATTTTGAATGGAGATTGGCATGACAAAAAATGAGATTATGGATTTTTTTGACGGTATTTCTCTTGGGAGTGATTGTCCGCTAACTTTAGATCAGTTTATATGCAACAGAGAAAAAATTATATCTGCAATAGAAAGCATGAAAAAATTCTATAGAGAAAGTCCACTTATACATGCTGATATTCGGAAATATTATGAGTCTGATTTTACTAGAATTGATGAGGCGCGTTCTGATCAAAAGTTACTTGTTGCCATCGAGTGCTTAAGAATATCTCTTGAATTACAGTAATGACAAAATTTGCTAAAGTAGCATATAAAATGCTACTTTTTTATTAGTTATTTGAAGGGGGAATTAAATGAGAAAAAAGTTATTTGTTACTTGCGCGCATGAACGTGGCCCTAGAAGTTATCAGGAAGATAAATACGTTAATATTGTTTTTTTGAATTCAAATTGCAATTGCAGGCTTCTTGCAGTGATGGATGGACACGTTGGATCAAAAGTTGCCGATATTTGTGCCGATAAAATAGGAAGCCTTTTCAATCTAGAAAACGCCGAGCATACAGAGACAGCTTTACAAAATCTGGTAATTGATTTAAATAAGGTGACTTCTGATTGTTTTGAAGGATCAACACTTTCTATGGCTTGTATTCAAGAAGATCAAAGTAAAGTCTCAATTGCGATATTGGGAGATTCACCAGTTGTAGTGCTGGACAATAGTGGGCAACTTCATATTAGCCCAGAGCATAATGTTCGTTCAAATCTTAAAGAGCGCGAAGCGGCAATTGGTCGTGGCGGAACATATGCACAAGGTTATATATTTGCTAATAACGACTTTACTAATGGTTTGCAGATGAGTCGCGCGCTTGGCGATGCGTATTTAGGAAATGTAATTTCTCATGAACCGGAGATTTATACAATTAATAATCCTATGTGGATTTTAGTATCTTCCGACGGAATATTTGACCCAAATCACAGTGAGTTAGAAACGCTTTTTGCAGAGATTAGAGAGTTTGCCGAGCGACACGCTTCGGCACAAGACATTATGAATTGGGCAAAATCTAGAGGGCTTCAAGATAATGCCACAGCCCTGGTTTGGAGAAAATAATATCGCGATGGTAATCACCAAAGCTTTTGTTTTTGAGTAATATAAATTTGCAAAATCGTATAATTTCTTATATACTAATTTCAGTTATTTCGTCTGACCTAGAGGAGAGGCATCATGGTATTCAAAGATTGTGTTCGTGAAATTCCTTATGATTATGAATGTTTGTGTAGATGTCACAGAACGGGTCAAACGCACAAAGAATGCTGTATTATTTGCCCACATTGCCAAAGAAATGTTAAGCATTCTAAATTTGAAGTACATGAAAAGGCATGTAAAAAAGCTTGTCGTGTTGAAGTTAAGACGAAACCTTTAATTGAGATAAAACCTGCAAGCGAAGAAATTCCAGAAACAGATTTTAATTGGATTGTTAAATTATTGGAGTGCAATAAATGTCATCGACGTATTCTTATTGAGGATGCCTTGAGGGGCGTTTCTCATATCGTAAGTACATCAATAACATGTTGGAATTGTCTTACAAAGAAAACACAGATAGAGCTTAAGAAAGATTTTAATTTAAAACCTTAACATTGTTAAAATTTAACTCAGCGGAACGATAACTCGTATCCGCTTTTTTATTAGTCTTAAAAATTTAGTTGAAATGATTATTTTATCCTAAATTAACCACTTCCTATAAGACTTTTGTCATTGCGAGGGCGAAGCCCGTGGCAATCCAGGAAATAACGGGATGAATCTGGATTGCTTCGTCGTTCCTCCTCGCAAAGACGATATTAAAGGAGTAGTGGCTAATTGAGGATGGTATTATTAAACCACTATGCTTTTTCGTCCACTAACATTCTGTAAACATCTAACATTGCGAAAAATAAACTTAAAGCTAGTGGGCCGAACAGAAATCCTATAGGACCAAAAAATGAAAGACCTCCTAAAATTGAAAGAAGAATAAGAAATGGATGTATACCGACTTTCCGCTCTATAAGCTTAGGCCCTAAATAATTATCAATTAGTCCAACAAAAAGCATGCCCCAGATTAGTAATCCGATGGCGGAAAGAGTATTTCCAAAAAAATAAATATAAATAATAGCTGGGAATAAAACTAGCGCTGTACCCAAATTAGGAATTAGTGACGCTACCGTTGCAACGCTACCCCAAAGTATCGCATTTGGCACTCCAAAGATTGCGAAACCTATTGAAGTCATAACCCCTTGAGCAAGGGCAATTACTAGCATGCCTTTTATTACAGCATTAATAGTTGCTTCTAGTTTTTTTAGAATTTGTTCATCATAGGTAACTGGAAGTGGACTAAGAAGAATAATAAAATTTTTTAGTTTCTTGCCATCTTTTAGTAAATAATAAAGCGCGATAATAAGAATAAAAAAATTAATTAAAATACTTGTAGCGCTCGAAAATACTGGACCGATATTTTGTAGGAGCCACTGCAACCCCGCTTTAAATTGTTCGTCTGCATTAGGGGTAATTTTTGATAAAGCAGTACCGGCTTGTGGAAAGATATTTGAAATACCGTCTAATATGTTAGGTAAGAATGTTTCTATTCCACCAGTTACAGCAAAAGTATAAAGCCCCGTTGCTTCTTGAAAAATTTGAATTCCTAAAAAAACCACTGGTACAACAACTAAAGTAAGAATTATTATCGTAGTGATTAATGCGGCGATACTATGGCCCCATCTTATGTTATTTAATATTTTTTCATAAAGCGGCGTAAAAGTTACCGCAAGAACCATTGCTAAAACAAGTACTTGAACAAAAGGAAGTAGAATAAAAAATACGAGTAAAAATACCCAAAAAAACAAAAGTAAGAAAAAATAAAAACGAGGTTTGTGCTCAGTCATTTTCATAGATTAAGTATAGCAAATTTAATTGAATCTTGGCATACGCGCAAAATACTTGCGTATTTCTTCTACGATAATAATAGAAAAAGCTATCGGAATAATTATAAACCACTCATTTAATGATAAGGGAACAGTATAAAGAAACTTTTGCATTAGGGGATTATAAAGGGCAAATAAGTGAAGTGTAAATATTGTAATAGTAGCTCCGATAAGATATTTATTCGAAAAGGAATTCATTTGAAAAATTGATTTGTTTTCAGACCTACAATTCCAAGCATTAAACCATTGGAAAACTGCCAGTGTTGTGAGTGAAATTGTTAACGCTTTTATTGGATCAATAGCAAGAAATTCATTAAACAAATATAGAGTTCCGACCATCATCGGGAGCGACATAAAAATCATTCTAATTCCCATTTTCTTATCTACAAGATGCTTAGAGCGCTTGGAATTTCCTTTTAGTAATCCAGAGCTTTTGGGCTCCATAGCTAGTGCAACATCCAAAAAACCATCCGTTACAAGATTTAGCCAAATTATTTGAGCAGGTAAGATTGGCAATGGCAATCCGATTAAAATCGCGCCTCCTATAGTTAGTACTTCGCCAATGCTTGTAGAGAAAAGATATAATATAACTTTTTTTATAGTTTTGTAAATTGCTCTACCTTCTTCTATTGCAGAAACGATACTTTTAAAATTATCGTCGAGCAGAATAATGTCGGACGCCTCTTTGGCTACTTCAGTACCAATTTTACCCATAGCAATACCAAGGTCTGCCGCTACAAGCGAGGGAGCGTCATTTACGCCGTCGCCGGTCATTGCTATTATTTTCCCACTTTTTCTATAGAGCTCTATTATTCGTAATTTGTTTTTTGGAGTAACTCTTGCAAAAACGGAAACATTATTAATGATATTTAATAATGCGGCTTCGGAGAGCGAGATGATATCAAGTCCTGTTAAAATTTCATCACCATCGTGATATATTCCTGCTTCGCGAGCAACCGCTATTGCTGTTGTTTTGTAGTCGCCAGTAATCATTACAACTTTTATACCAGCGTTAGTAGCGCGCTTTATTGCTTCAGCTGCTTCTGGCCGGATGGCATCTTTCATTCCAAAAAAACCTAAAAATGATAGTGAGTTAATATCTTTTGGTTCAATAATTTTGCCTCGATGGTTTAGTGTAGCTAAGGCTACTATACGCAAACCTTGTTCAGTCAAGTTTTCAAAAACAGATTCTAGCTCAATTCGCTTTGTTTTAGTAAGAGGAATATTTTTCCCATTTAAATAAATTTTGTTAGATAGTTTTAGTATCTCTTCAGGTGCACCAGAAACTAAAATGAGTCCCTTCCCTGTAATATTATGAAGTGATGCGCGATATTTAAGCTTATAATCAAAAGGAATTTCTGAAATAAGAGGGGAGGTAAGAATTAATTCTTCTCTGTGGAAGCCAATTTTTTCACCTAGCGCAAGCATTGCCGCTTCAGTTGGATCGCCAGAAATATTCCACTTATCTTGCTCTTCACTATAATATAATTTTGCTTGAGCAGTCAGAGCTAAAATCTTTCCAATAAACTTTAGTTCAGGATAATTATTAGGATTGATTACTTTATTATCCAGTGAAATTTCGCCTTTTGGTTTATATCCATCACCGCTTATCTCGAACATTTTTCCATTAAGATATACTTTCTGAATTAGCATTTCATTTTTTGTGATTGTTCCAGTTTTATCAACTGCGATAACATTTGCTTGTCCCAATGCCTCAACAGCCTGAAGTCTTTTAACTAGTGCGTTCCTTTTTGCCATTCTCCAAACTCCAGTTGTGAGCACAAGAGTTACAACAATTGGCAGACCTTCAGGTATAATAGAAACAATCAAAGAGACAATAGTTCTAAACATTGTGCCAACAGAGTTACCAACCATAATGCCCATAACAAATAGTGTGGCACCCACGATTGCAACCGCGTAGATTATTAATTGAGTGAGATATCGTACGTCGGCTTTAAGTGGAATTTCTGTATCAATTGATTTTATATCTTTTGCTATTTTACCAATTACAGAATTTTTACCAGTATGTATAACAATTGCTCTTCCGTTTCCACTTACTATATTGGTACCTTTAAAAACCATGTTTTTCTGGTCATGAATTTCCAAATTTAAATCTAAAATATCATCCGTGGTTTTATGTATTGGAACAGACTCACCAGTAAGAGATGCCTCATCTATTTTAAGATTTGATGAGTAAATTATTCTAGAATCCGCTGGAACTTTTTCGCCTTCTTTCAGAATCAAAATATCGCCAGGCACAACTTCTATATCTTTTATAATGGCTTCGTTGCCATCTCGTAGAACGTTTGCATTAGTTTGTATAAAATTTTTAAGCGCAGAAAGAGTATTTTGCGCCTTGCCTTCTTGGATGGTTCCAATTACTGCGTTAAAAAAAAGTACAAAAACTATTATGTAGCTGTCAGTTATTTCGCCTGTTAAATAAACAATTACGCTGGCGATAAAAAGAATATAAATAAGCGGGCTTTGAAATTGTCGTAAAAATATACGGAGTAGGTTATCAACTTTTTCTTCTGGGAGTGAATTTGGTCCATATTTCTTGAAACGTTTTAAGACTTCTTCTTGTCGCAATCCTTTTTCGCTTGAATCAAGTTTTTTGAAAATATCAGGAATAGATTCTAAATACCAGTTGTTATTATTCATCCCATTTAGAGATAGCTCGGAAAGATGAGCATCGTCTGTTAATATTAATAATAGCCGACATTTTATTTTAGTTTAACATTATATTTTGAATCATAACCCCGTTATCTCTAACGGGACAAGTATCTTTATTATAACAGTAAATTCAGGGGAGTAAATTAGTGATTTGATGTTATTCATATTCTGACAGTCGTGAGGTTGGGTAGAATGTACTAATATTGTATACTTATAAATATAAATAAAACTTGCGAATAAAAATTAAAACTAAAATAATTTATGAAATTAAGCTTTGTAATCCCAGCTTATAACGAAGAAAAATACATAAGAAAGTGTTTAGAGTCGGTTGTAAAACAAACTTCTAAGTGGAGCGATATTGAAATTATTGTAGTCAATAATGCGAGTTCTGACAAAACTAAAGAAATCGCGCTTTCTTTTACTGGAGTTAAAGTTGTTGATGAACCAAAAAAAGGACTAGTAAGAGCAAGGCAGGCAGGGTACAAAGCAAGTACTGGTGAACTAATTGCAAATATTGATGCGGACGCAGAAGTTCCAGATGATTGGATAAAAAAAATTTACGATAAATTTTCTGCAGACAAAAATATAGTTGCGCTTTCTGGTCCATATATTTTTTATGATTTGCCACCACTAATAAATTTTTCTACAAAGATATTCTATGGTTTAGGATATGTTATTCACAGAGCGATTCATTTTATTTTCAGAAAAGGGGGGATGATTCAAGGTGGTAATTTTGTGTTGCGAAGAGATGCACTAGATAAGGCAGGAGGTTTTAACGTAGATGAGATTGAATTTTACGGCGAGGATACAGATATTGCGTTGCGCATGCAGAAAGTTGGGAAAATATTATTCTCTTTTGATTTCAAAATGTATACTTCTGGGAGGCGATTATCTAAAGAAGGAGTTCTTACAATGGGCTTAAGATACGCCATTAATCATTTTTGGACCTTAGTTTTTAAAAAACCATATACCAAAGATTATATTGATATAAGATAGGTCTATATTTAAATTGTTTTTACCAAAAAAACTTTTTTAAATCTAGTTAGGTTAAAATAGAATTAATGACTATAGAAGAATTACAAAATGCAATAAAAGAATTAGAAAAAGATACCCACCGTGTAGGTGGGTGGCTTTGACGTAGAAAATAAAAAAAATAAGTTAAAGGAACTTGAATTTGAAATTTCAGATCCAGATCTTTGGAAGGATAAAGTTAAAGCAGAAGAAAAAACTAAAGAATATGGTGAATTAAAAAAATCGCTTAATCGCTTTAGTGAGCTAGAAACTTACGTCGCCTTAATTTTAGAATCTCCTAATGAGGAGGATTATTATCGCACCCATAAGATTTTAAGGGAGCTTGAAATTCAAAAAATATTTACTGGGCCGCACGACAGACAACCAGCAATTCTTTCAGTCTATGCTGGTGCAGGAGGCGAAGATGCGGCAGACTGGGCAGCGATGTTACTTTCGATGTATGAAAAATATTCGGCACTCCGCTCCTGGAAAACTAAACTCGTTCATGAAACTTTAGGAGATTTTCAATCAAAAACTGGTAGGCATCCAATTAGAAATGCGACAATAGAAATTAAAGGAGATTATGCATATGGATATTTAAAAAAGGAAGCTGGAGTTCATAGGTTGGTTAGAATTTCTCCATTTTCTTCAAAAAAACTTCGTCATACATCATTTGCTCTAATTGAAGTTTTGCCAATACTTCCGGAAGTTGATGAAGCGGCAATTAAAATTCCCCCGGAAGATTTAAAGATTGATTTATTTAGGTCATCTGGTCCGGGAGGTCAAAATGTAAATAAAGTTGAAACGGCGGTACGAATAACGCATATTCCTACAGGTCTTGTATCTGCAAGCCAAGTGGAGAGATCTCAAGCACAAAACAAGGAGCGTGCAATGTCCTTCCTCCGATCAAAAATATTTACTTTAATGCACGAGAGGGAACTAAAAGAAATATCAGATCTTAAGGTTAAAGCAAAACCAGAGTGGGGAAGTCAGATTAGGTCATATGTTTTGCATCCCTACCAGATGGTAAAAGATCATAGAACTAATACAGAAACCTCTGGAACGGAAGCAGTTTTGGACGGTCATATTGACCAATTTATTGAAAGTGAGCTACAATATAAGGGAAAGTAAATTAAATAGTAAAAATGAAATATTAAAACTAAGGTGTTCCTTGTGCCACCGCAAAAGCTATGGCGACACGCGGTCGGAACTATTTTATTAAGAAAATATCGCGAAGCGATACCATATATTTGATATTTGATTTTTAAATTTTTATATTGAGCGAAGCGATTATGATTGCATTTCAAAACGTATCTAAAATATATAATGGTAATGTAGATGGCAATGGCCACTCGTCGGCGTTAATGGAGGTTACTTTTCAGATTCAACCAAAAGAATTTGTTTCTCTTGTGGGTCGCTCTGGGGCAGGAAAATCTACAATACTAAATCTTTTAACCGGAGAGTTAAAACCTTCTAAAGGAAGGGTTATTTTTGGAGCATATGAAGTTAATAAACTTTCTTATCAGGAACTTCCACATTTAAGGCGGCACATTGGAGTAATATTTCAGGATTTTAGACTTTTGCCAAATCGTAATTCATATGAGAACATTGCGTTTGCTCTTGAAGCCTGTGGATATAATCAAGCAGACATTGATGAACTTGTTCCACAAGCTCTTGAGATGGTTGGTCTTAAAGATAAAGCATATAACTTTCCTCATGAACTCTCTGGCGGAGAAAAACAACGCGTTGCAATAGCGCGGGCAATGATTCATAGACCAGAAGTTATTATGGCAGATGAGCCAACGGGCAATCTTGATCCATTTAATAAATGGGAAATTATTAAATTACTCGGAAAAATTAATGAACTTGGTACTACAGTAATATTAGCGACACATGATAAAGAAATTGTTAATAATTTGGGGAGGCGTGTGATAACATTAGATAGTGGAAGAATAGTGCTTGATGAAGAGAAAGGTAAATTTGTGCTTGTATAATCACAAATATTAGTAAATTAGTACAAATTCGTCATAAGTAGATTTAATTATGTTCACAATTATATATAGAATAATAAAATACGGTTTTCAGCAGTTCTCGCGAAATAGTTTACTTTCAGCTGCAACTGTTGCAGTTATGGTGATGGCGCTTATCGTATTACTCGGCATAAATATTTTTAGCTTCTTAACAGATAATACACTCGCAGTTTTAAAAGATAAAATTGATATTAGCGTTTATTTTAAAACCAATGCGCCAGAAGACGAAGTTTTGCGCGTTAAGCGTTCACTAGAAGGTTTGCCAGAAGTAAAACAAGTTGAATATATTTCAAGAGATCAAGCATTAGAACTTTTTAAAGCGAATCATAAAAATGACGAAGATATTACTCAGGCAATTATCGAGCTTGGAGAAAATCCACTTTCCGCATCTTTAAATATTAAGGCATTTAATCCGGGACAGTTTGCCACTATTTCAACCTATCTTTCAAATAACTCTCTTGCTCCTATAGTTGAAAAAATTAGTTTTTACGAAAATAAAACCGTAATTGATCTTTTAGCAAAAGTTATAGACACTGTTCAAAAAGCAGGAACAATACTCGCCGCCCTTCTTACATTGATTGCTGGTCTTGTAGTCTTCAATACTATACGACTCGCAATTTATTCAAGTCGTGAAGAGATTGGGATTATGAGGCTTGTTGGCGCTTCTAATTTGTTTGTGCGAGGACCTTACATTGTTGCTGGTATTTTATACGGCATTGTTGCTGGATTGCTTAGTGTGCTACTCACATTACCAGCAGTAATATTTATTTCTCCTTACGTAAAAATATTTATTCCAGAGGTTAATCTTCAAGCGCATTTCTTTTCTAATATTCATATTTTAATCCTTACGCAAATTGGCTTTGGAATGATTCTTGGCGTCGTCTCTAGTTATTGGGCAATGAGGAGATACCTCAAGGTTTAAATAACAACCAACAACTTATTACTAATAACAAAATCTAAAAAGAAAACAAAATCGCCGAGAGGCGATTTTAGATTTTTCGGTTTTGTTTTAAAAAAACTTACTCTTTCTTCTATCTCCGGCATTTCTGGTGAAAGCAAGTCATGCTTATCACAAAGATCTTTAGAAACTCGCGCGCCGCCCTCTTTGCGCAGGTTTTCAGTTTTTTTATATTCTCTCAAGAAATTGAATGAAACTCCCCAATACATATTCCTTAGTAAATTTCATTGATCCACCATTTGCGTATTGAATATCAATTTTATCCGCTATTATTTTTTCAAGCGCTTGCCTTTCTGCACCCGATAAACGTTGGGCAGTTTGATTTGTCCCAAAGTTCTCATGTGAAGATTCATCAGCACCGGGCCTTTTCTTACGGTCCTCATCTCTAAGCGCACCGTATTGACCAAAAATTTCTTGGATTCGATTCGTGCGTTGTTTTTTATCAGGATAAAGTTTTTGCAAAACTTCCATAACTGCACCAATAGCTTTTTTTTGAGAATAGGTATTAGGACCATCAACATTCTTTAGGCGATCTAAGTATGTCTCTGGCGAATCCACAAATGATTGAAAGGAATTTTCTATTTTCGACTCCGTCTGCCCTCTTTCTTGCTTTGGTGCTTCGTTAGTTGGAGTTTTTATGACTCCTTCAAACCTTAACTCCGCACGAATTTGTTTAATTTTTTTCTGATCTTCCTCTTTACGTCTTCTTTCAACAGCAGAACTGGAAAAACTCATGGTGCTTAATCCAGAAAGGCGAGTCTCAAGCCGGTCGGTATCTTCTTTAGTCCTTCCAGTCCTTGCAAATTCAGCTAGAGTTTTCTTGAGCGCGTCATTAAGAAAATGAAGTTCTTCTGGTGCCATATGACCCACTCTTGCAGAAAATTTTTGACGCCATAGCCGATCTTCTGGGATAGCCGCTTGACCAAACAAACTGTCTAAAGTGTGTGCGGTTTCTCCGCGTCCTTTTGCCAGTTTCTCTGTACCGTGTTGGGACTGTTTCATTTGTTCAGCGCGTTTTTGTTTTTCTCGATATAGTGCGTCTCGGATAGCCCTTTTTTCTTGCCAATCTTCAATAAATTCCTTTTCTGCTCCTTTTGATGTGAAGTCGGCTACATTCACTTTGCTCTTAAGTGTGCCTTCAATATAATTAAGTGCTGTATCAATTCCTTCTACTTCAGGCCGAGATGTGCTGTCCACAATACTGTCTATTTCAGCCGCCGCTTTAGCGTCATTATCTCCCTCAAATAATCTGGCATAGTTACCTATTGCATTTTGAGCTTCCGCAAACGACATAGGCTTAAGCCCTCTTCTTTCCTGATCTAACTGATTGATTTCAGAAGCATCGCTACGAAGATTGTCGTCCCAATATGCTCCTCTTTCTAAAATATGCTGAGCCCCACTAAAATTTCCTTGGGCAGTTTCTCTACCAACGCTAGAAAACATCTCCTCTTTATGTCGTTCTTCTTGTGGATATTTTTCTTCTTCTGCCCTAGCTTTATCAGCCATATCATAAAATTTATTCGCGGCAGTTTCTGCGCGTTTGGTTTCTATTGGTGTGTCAATTTCTGGAGATAAATTTACCATATTTTAGTTAGTTTATCATGTTTTGGAGATATTTTCCTAATGCCCCATTTTTCTATTTTTGTTATATCTCTAATTCGCGCGAATAGTGGGATATTCAGGATAACAAAATCACTCGTATGTTATTTTGCTTTTTAAAAGTATCCTTATTAGTTCTAATGTTCTTGAGAACTTGAGAACCAACTTTTTTAGAAATTAGAAATTAGAAATTATCATGCCCCTTCAAATTTACTCAAGGGGCATGAGCTATGGTCTCTCACTCTCGCGGTACAGTATTTGCGACCGTAATCAATTACTAAATAAGTAAAATTAAACCAATCTTTTTTTGGGACTATTGCCATTAAGTCGCGCTCAATTTTTACTGGGTCTCTGTGGTGAGTTAGTCCCCAAAGATTTGAAAGGCGTATAACATGAGTGTCCACTGCAATTCCTTCTACTACGCCATATGCATTTCCGAGTACAACATTTGCTGTTTTTCTGGCAACGCCAGGAACTTTAAGTATTTTCTCCATTGTCTTAGGTACTTTACCATTATATTTTTCTTTAATTAACTTCGCAGCATCCAAGATATTTTTAGTTTTGTTTCTATAGAAGCCAGTCGAATGTATATCTTTTTCAAATTCAATTGAATTCGCATTCACATAGTTCTCTAGCGTTTTATATTTTTTAAACAATTTTTCTGTAACTTCATTTACCTTTTTGTCGGTGCATTGTGCAGATAATATTACTGAAACTAAAAGTTCGAAGTTGTTGCTGTAGCTTAGAGCGATTTTAGTGTCTGGGAAAAGCTTTTTTAGTTTAGAAATAATATTATGAGTGCGTTTTGTTTTATTTCCCATTTACCGATTATATCATGCTATAAAAATATATATTCATAGCATTTTGAGGATTTATGGTTAATTTATTCAAGCTAAACAATCAAAGTGAAAAAATGGATTATTAAATTTGCATTTCATGAATAAATGAGTTATATTTTACACAGAACTTGAGAATCTGATAATCGAGGAGAAAGCAAAATGAATGCTCTAATAAAAGCTATTTTCGTTGTAGCTATTTTATTCTCGAATGGTTTAGCTTTAAAACTTTTGTGGGGTTGGTTTATGGTTCCCATATTTGGTTTGCCTTTGATTTCCTTAGCTGAGGCAATAGGAATTTGTCTTATAGTTGGATTTCTTACCTCACAATATATTCCAAAAAAAGATGAAGAAAATAATGAAGCACTAATTCATTCAATTGCTAGTCCGGTGACCGCCATCGTTTTTGGGTGGATCATTCATCTGTTTATGTAAATTTTTTTATTTTCAGCCCCGACTAAATATTTCGTTCGGGGCTTTTTATTTTTTAGAGGAACAAGGTGTGCTATAATATCTACTATGAGTAAACTACTAATTGCGAATTGGAAAATGAATCCGTTGCTTAGCGTGGATGCTGTAACGCTTGCTAATAAAATTGATGTAAATGCAAAAAAATATAAAAGCGTATCTGTTGGCATTGCGCCTGCTTTTGTCCATATACCATTAATACCAAAACCAAAATCTGTATGGATGGGAGCGCAGGATGTTTTTTGGGAAAATCCTAATGATGGCGGTGCTTTTACAGGTGAGGTTTCTTTAGATATGTTAAGAAATATTGGAGCATCGTTTGTGATTATTGGACACTCCGAAAGGAGAAAAAATCTTGGTGAAACAGATGAAATGATAAATAGAAAAGTTAAGATGTTAGTCAAGGCAAAATTTTATATGGTTTTATGTGTCGGCGAGCCCCTTTCAATTAGAAGTAAAGGTTTTGCAGCTGCAAAAAAATATGTCGCAAGTCAATTAAAGAAAGACTTAAAGGGAGTAAATAATTTTCACAAACTTGGCGTAGTAGCTTATGAGCCAATTTGGGCAATAGGCACAGGCAAGTCAGATAATCCAGAATTAGCATCAGAAATGGCAGAATACATCAAAAAGTTAACTGGTGCAGATGTCTTGTATGGTGGTTCAGTAACCTCAAAAAATGCTGAAAGTTTTTTGATGAAACCCTCAATTAATGGTGCGTTGGTGGGTGGAGCAAGTTTAAATGCACAAGAGTTTACAAAAATTATTGAGATAGCGAGTAAGGTTTAAATTTATGCGAATTTCAGTAAAAGCAAAACCGAATGCATTTGAAAATAAAGTGGAGAAAATAGATGATCAGAATTATATAGTATCAGTTACTGAGCCTCCAGTGCAGGGGAAAGCAAACAGAGCTATAATAGAAGAATTAAGCAATTATTTTTCTACCAGTATTTCAAATGTTAATATTATTTCAGGACGTACTTCGCGAAATAAAATTATAGAAATAAAAATTTAATTATGTCGTTTCCATTAAAAATCAATAAAGTTGTTTTAATCTGTATTGGCATTATATTGCTTCAGGCAGTATTGCTTTTTGCGATGGGCCATCCATGGATTTGTAAGTGCGAATTTATAAAATTATGGGAAGGTAACCCTAATAGTTCCAATAATTCGCAACATCTTACAGACTGGTATACATATTCGCATGTTATACATGGTTTTATTTTTTACTTTCTATTATGGCTTTTCCCAGCAACGCGAAAACTTTCTTTTTTTAAAAAACTAGGAATTGCGATTTTTGTAGAATCTTTTTGGGAAGTTTTAGAAAATACACCTTTTATTATAAATCGATATCGTGCGGCAACTATTTCATTAGACTATTTTGGCGATAGTGTTATAAATTCTGTTTCTGATACCATATTTATGATCGTGGGTTATATTGCGTCTTATAAATTACCAGTATGGTCAATTGTAGTTACCGCTATATTTTTTGAATTATTCGTGCTATACTTCATTCGTGATAATCTGACATTAAACATTATAATGCTTGTTTATCCATTAGATGCCATTAGAATATGGCAAGGAGGCGGATAATTATTAATCTAAAAATATATGTATAAAAAGAAAAAAGTTGCGAAAAGGAAACATCGCAAAAAACAGGGCAAAACTGTTTCATTGCGATTTAGGAGATAAATTATGTCACTAAGAGAAAATTATACAAATTTTTCGGTGCGCTATCCATTAATATTCAATATTATTCGTGGCTTGTTGGTGGCCACTGGTTTCTTTTTTGGCGCATTATTTATTTTCGGAAGTTTATTTGCTATTTATATTGAAATTTATGGATTTATGGGGGAAGAGCCAGAGCGGCGAACTTGGTATCTTGCTGTTTTAGCGCTTGGGTTAATTGTTAGCATCGTCATCCCATTTATATTAGCACGTTTTCTTTTTCCACAAGCAAAAAAAATCATTTATATACTTTTATTTATATTGATACTAGTGTTGTCATTTTCCTATTTGGGTGTTTCCATTTAGTATTAGGTTTTTTTGTTAATTTACCGTAAAAGATCTACAATCTTTGCAGTATTTAACTTACTTATATAATGAATGAAATTTATTTAGATAATAATGCAACAACAAAAGTTGTGCCCGAAATTTTAAGCGTTATGACGCCTTTTTTTATAGAGCATTACGGTAATGCAAGTAGCACTCATTTGAAGGGGCAGGTATCGGCAAGGGCAATTTTTGAGAGCAGAAATTTAATACTTAGTACCTTGAAGGCAAATGCTCACAAAGTGATTTTTACTTCTGGTGGAACAGAGAGCAATAATTTAGCGATACTTGGAGTTGTGCTTGCACTCAAGAAAAATGGTTCGACCCATTCGATTGGCTCAGGGCAGGCAAGCTTACATCAAGGTGGGAAGCACATTATTACTTCTAGTATGGAACATAGCGTTGTTTTGGAGTGTATGCGCGTATTAGAAAAAAAAGGATATGAAATAAGTTATGTTAATCCTCGAGAAGACGGAATAATTCACGCTGAAGATGTTACTCACGCAATGCGGAATGAAACGATTTTAGTTTCTATAATGAATGTAAATAATGAAACTGGAGCAATATTTCCTGTGGATAAAATCGCACAAGCTGTTAAGACAAAAAATCCAATGTGCATTGTTCATTCCGATGGCGTTCAAGCTATTGGTAAAATTAGACCAGATTTGTCACAAATAGATTTGTATTCAATAAGTGGCCATAAGTTCCACGGCCCAAAAGGAGTCGGAGCATTAATAGTTCGTGAAGGAACGCCACTTACATCAATAATGTTTGGCGGTGGACAAGAAGGGGGATTGCGTTCTGGAACAGAGAATGTTCCTGGGATAGTTGGTCTCGCTAAAGCATTAGAATTGAGTTATGAAAATTTTGAAAATAAATTAGAAAATTATAGAAAATTAAGGGATTTATTAATTCAGGAATTAAAACCAATAGAGAACGCAATAATAAATTCTCCAATTTTATCTACCGCACAAACATTAAATATTTCCTTTGTAGGAGTGTCAGGCGAGACACTTTTAAACGCGCTTTCAGAACTCGGAATTTATGTCGGCACAGGATCCGCTTGTTCAGAGAAAAAGAGAGGACGAAGCCATGTACTTACGGCACTAGGCCTTAGAGGTGAGAGAATAAACTCTAGTATTAGATTTAGTTTTTCTAGATACACTACAATTGAAGAGATTAAGAAGGTTTCAAGCGTTCTTTGTGATTTAGTACCTAAACTACTAAATAATGAAAAACCTTCACAAACATAGTTTTATTTTTGCAGGTTACAATCTTTTATGCTTATAGTATAGTTAGTATAAGTAAAATAATATTGATTAATAAAATAATATGTCGGCATTTAATTTTAAAAATTCAAACGGTAAATTATTTGATACAAATAGCGCCGAAGGCAAACAAGCGCTTCGTGAAACAAATTTAAAAGGAAAAATGGCAGAGTCCTTAGTTTTTGATTTATTAAAGGAATCAGGGAACGAGGTTTATAACATTGGGATAGAACATTCGTTGCCGGCGCTTACTCATATTAGGCGCGAACTTATGGGCAGTAAAGCGGGAGAAAAGCTACGGATTATCCCAGATTTTTTTGTAATTGATTCTAAAAAAAGAGCTCATCTTGTAGAAGTTAAATTTCGTTGGCATCCAAAAGGACATGAGTCTGATGTTTTGAGGTTGCGAAGGTTGGCACTTTTATGGGAAGAGGCAATTGTAGTTTTTGTTAATTGCTCAAGAAAACCATATTTTCAATTTTCCGAAGCGCCTTTTGTAAAAGAGAAAACTGTTTTATTGGAACCTATCTATGAGTATTCTCACTTTGGTATTAAAGAAAATCTTTTAGATAAGTTTGATGAGCTTGTTGAAAAATATTTAAAACCGACACTTAAAACTCCACTTCCAAAAGATTCGTCTATAATCGATCACTCCGCACATTATCTATAATGCCAAATAATACAACGGGTACTATATATGTAGTTGCCACTCCAATTGGTAATTTGGGAGATATCACAGCTCGCGCACTTCTGGTGCTCAAAAATTCTTCTGTAATATTTGCAGAAGATACACGAGTTACACAAAAGCTTGTAACTCATTTTGAACTCCACACAAAAATATCACATTACGATGAGCATAAACCTCAAAGAACCATAGAAGAAGCAGTTAGATATTTAGAGGATGGAAAAGATATTGGAATTGTGTCAGATGCTGGTACACCAGGCATTTCAGACCCTGGTTCTGTACTTATCACTGGTATAAGAAAAACTCTTCAGGGCGCGCCAATTATAGCCATTCCTGGGCCTTCTGCTGTCATTTCTGCTCTTTCTGTATCCGGAATTAGCGCTAATAAATTCACTTTTTTAGGTTATCCGCCACTCAAGAATAAACGAAAAAAATTCTTCAGTAGTATTAAGGAAACCGAAATAAGACCAGTAGTTTTATATGAATCCCCTCATAGACTGCAAAAAACGCTAAAAGAAATTGGCGAAGTGTATGGCTTGGATTATCAAATTTTTGTCTCTAAAGAATTAACTAAAATACACGAAACAAATATTTTATTAAGCATAAATGATGCAATAAATTATTTTGTAGCAGAACGCGGCAAGGGCGAGTTCGTAATAATAATTCCATAATCCCGTTAGAAGCCGCGATCGCTTATATTAAAATATTGACCAGTGATAATATAACAATGAATTACATAATTAATAGTAGAACGCGTGAATTTATGATCGCGATCTGCTTCTAACGGGATGAATACTCTTAAATTATTAGCTGTTCTACTTATACTTATATTAGGAGTTAATTTTGCGTTTCCAGAAAAAAGCGCAGAATTTAGCAGTAAGTTTGTTTTCGCAGTAGAAAGTATTTTTAATAAAGCCTCTACAACAATTGATAAAACTGGGGCTAACGCATCTACAAGTTTAAAAGATGATCTAAATAAACTCCCTGAAACTTCTGAAGTACAGCCAAATAAAATTACTGAAGCTCAAAAAGTTACTTACGACAAGCCACTACGTGCTCCTAACGCTCAAACACCAGTTGTAGATGTTGTTTTGACCGAAGTTGGCGTTGTTAGTTGGACGAATCAGGCTCGAATTAATGCTAATCTTCCTTCACTTAAGGTTAATGCCAATTTAAGCGCAGGAGCCAAGGCAAAGGTTCAAGATATGTTTATAAAGCAATATTTTGATCATATTTCGCCATCTGGCACAGGGCCGGCAGAAATTGCTAAACAATCTGGATATGAATATATTCTTGTTGGAGAAAATCTTGCCTTAGGTAATTTTAAAAATGATCAAGAATTACTTGCGGCTTGGATGGCCTCTCCCGGGCATCGTGCTAATATATTAAATACACGCTACACAGAGATTGGAGTTGCGATTCAAAAAGGTAATTTTGAAGGACAAGATGTATGGATGGCTGTTCAGGAGTTTGGTTTGCCCCTAGCTAATTGTCCAAGTCCAGATGCAACATTAAAAGATCAAATTACTTCCAGCGAAAATTTGATTAAAGATCTTTATACAGAACTGCAAAGGCGCAAAGAAGTGATTGCGAGCACTCCAACTGATACTGCATCATACAATGATTTGGTTGCAGCGTATAACGAACGGATAATAGCATATAACAAACAAATTGAAGCTACTCGTGTTAAAATAGAAACATATAATGCCGAAGTTAAAACGTTTAATCTCTGCTTGCAAGGGACATAAGTCCCGTTAGAAATAGAACGCGACGTCAAAAAATAAAATAATCATTTTAATTAACAAATACTATATTAATTAATAATACTTAAAATTAGAATATACGTTAGCTATTTCTAATGGGATAATTTATGAAACGTAAAGTCGCAATTTTTGATATAGACGGAACGATTTTTCGTTCAAGTCTTTTGGTGGAATTAACAGAGGCGCTTCTTCAAGCCGGTATATTTTCGTCTTCAGTTCGAAAGCAATATCATAGAAGTTTTAAGAAGTGGCTTGAGCGACAAGGGTCTTATGAGCAATATATCTCGGATGTCGTCCAAGCTTTTAATACTCACATGAAAGGAGTGAGGAATAGGGATTTTGATAAAGTTGCACTCCGAGTCGCTCACTTTCACAAAAATAGAGTCTATCGCTATTCTAGGGATTTATTACAAGAATTAAAACGTAAAAAATATTATTTACTCGCTATCTCAAATTCACCAAAGTTAATTTTAGATTATTTTGGAAAAGATTTAGGTTTTGATAAAATTTATGGTCGTATTTATGAAACTGATGAAAAAGGCAAGCTAACTGGGAATGCACTTTACACAGATTTTATTTCTGATAAATCTAAAGTTCTCTCACGCGTATTGCTTACGGAAAATCTTACCTTGCAGGGTTCAATAGGGGTGGGGGATACTGAAAGTGATATACCATTTTTAAAAATGGTGAGCAATCCCATTTGTTTTAATCCAAACAAAAATCTTTATAAATTTGCTAAAAAACAGAAATGGAAAGTTGTTGTGGAGCGCAAAGATGTTATTTACCATTTGTAGTTAATTTAAGGGATATAGTTTTTTAGAATAAAAAAGGCATCGATAATTTGTCGAAGCCTTAAAGTGGCATTACTTTATAAGATGCCAGGCGTTTATGTATGAAGACCAAACTAATTTTGGTATGATGTTATTAAAGACTGGTAATATTTCGTATGGTAAGTAGAAACATTTTATTGCCGATTTGATATATGGCCCACTTAGTAAATCCGCAGTGGGAATTATAAAAAATTGTTTCTTAGATTTTGTGATATACAAAACACAAATCAAAAAATCAAATTTTCGTAATGACTTGGAGGTAACAAGTAGTCGCGCATATTTTCTTTGGCATCCGGGAGGCGATAATTGATTGCTGATACTTGCTATTCTGCATCGCTTACCGTTTAAGATGAGTCCAGTTCTTAATGTATAAACATTACTATTTGAATTTATGGAATTCAGGTGACTAACAACTACTCCATTTTTTCTTCCTTCTCGCCATACCGCAAGTGTTGCTTTAGGGAATCGATCAAGGTGAACGCTAGCAAGAGTACATTGCCTCACTCTTTCGCGGCCACTCTTAAAAGGAAGAAATGGCATAATATCTTGTTTATAAATTTGACTAATTCGCTGTTTAGTCAATCCAATTATTTTTCCAATCTCAGTAAAACTTTTACAATCCTCAGCGAATAAACTATAAAGTTTGAACAAGCTCCTAGCCCCATGTGTTTTCTCAAATCTAAGACGTCGCTCCTCGTTTATTGGAATATAAAAAATACCATCTTCGCGCGCAACTCTTATTGTATTTCCTTCTTTGCTTACTGCAATCATTCCAGCCTCCTTGCGCAGTACTTGCTAAATGTTCTAGCAACTTTATACCACAATATATTTAAATATGCAAATAATGTAAAATTTATGCTATGATTATAACAATGCAACCAATAAAAATTTACTCTAGTCATTTAAAAAATGTTGTAGAAATATTTTTTGGAATTATTTTTGCAATCGCAAGTTACTATTTAGGAATGAGTGATTGGATAATAAATGTTTGGGTATTAGGGGCTACATTACTTTTGTATTTTTGTACTCCACTTTTTAGTTTGGTCGCCCTTTATTCATTAATTGGTTTAATTTTTGGAAGGCCAATAATTATAATTTCAGACGATGGAATATTAGATCGTTCGCCCTTTATGAATTTTGGCTTGATTCCTTGGCCAGAAATTGATAGAGTCTTTTATAAGAGGGCTTCAAATAAAGACTACATTTGTGTTGCTTTAAAAAAGCCAGAAACGTATCTTGGTGGGCAATCGGTTTTGAAGCGTATTTTAACAAGAAAAAAAGCTAGCGATGATGCCTTTATAACTTTCGAACAGTCGCTCTTGCCTGTTAAGCCTGGAGAACTTATTAGAGAAATTCGTTCTACGCACCCAGAGATTCGTATTCATTACCCATTCCCGCATTTTGAGAAAATATAGATAAAGTAATTCATATTATGCCAAAGAAGAAAATATTACCCATAACTATAAAAGTTCAAAAACAAGATCCTACTGACGAGGGTTGGCAATTTGTTGTTTGGCTTGGGGACGAAGAAGCGCGAACAGAGCATATTGTTACTCTAGATAGAGAATATTGGGATAGACTTACAAAAAGTGTTGGCACGCCAGCAGATATAATAAAAAAATCATTTGAATTTCTATTAAAAAAAGAGCCGCAAGAAGCCATTTTAAAATCATTTGACCTTCGTGTTATTAGAAGACATTTTCCAGATTTTGAAAAAGAAATAATTCCAGAAGAGCCATATTTGGAGGCTCGCCCAGCACTTAGCTACAAAGGAAAAAAGAAACATAAGTAATTACATTTCGTGAATGAATTTCGCAAGAAGAAATCTAAGAAAGCATAAGTGAAGCCCGTCTTTAGTGTGAGGCATGTAGGAAAAAATAAAAAAGCCGATGGATTGTCCATCTGGCCAAATATTGATTATTCTAAAAAAATTAAAGATTTATTTCTAAATCAGGAATAGATTCGTTATGGTCGTTGTTTTCATTTTCGTCTGGCTCTTTGGAGGAATGTTCGCATGGTCGTGCAGTAACATAGGCAGCGACTATCATTATTACAATTCCAAAGAAAGCTTGGGTGTGTTCGTAGAGTGATGATTCGAAAATATTATCACTTCCGCCATAGTGCCAAAAAATAAATCCACCAACTACGAAAATGCTTAAATTAACTATTAACTGCAGATAATGTGCGACCATATATTCTCCTTAGCGAAGTTCTGATAGATATTTAACATAGAAGACGATTCAAGACAATGTTTTAAATTGTCATATTTAATGTATATTAAATAGTAACTATGGATAAGATTTTTGCTATCTATAAGCCAAAAGGTCCCACGTCTTACGATATGATTCGTAAAATAAAAAAGGAGATTGGTAATGATATTAAAATTGGCCATGCTGGGACACTAGATCCGCTTGCAAGTGGAATTTTAGTTATCGCAATTGGAGGAGCGACAAAAAATATAAGTGAAGAAGTTGCAAAAGAAAAAGAATATATTGCGAAAATTAAACTTGGTGTTAGAAGTTCTACTGACGATGAAGAAGGAGAGAAGACTAGAAGCACGAATTATGAATTAAGAATTAACATAGAAGAAATAGAAAAAGTTTTAAAAATATTTATTGGAAAAATTCAGCAAGTACCTCCCGTATATAGCGCTTTAAAAATTAATGGTAAAGAGGCTTATAAAAGAATGAGAAGTGGTGAAGTGATTGAAATGAAATCTAGAGAAGTAGAAATTAAAAGTATAGACGTCTTAACTTATGACTGGCCCTTCTTAGTGATTAAAGTAATAACAGGCCCTGGCGTATATATCCGCTCTCTAGCGCGCGATATTGGCGAAAAATTAGGTGTTTGGGGGTATATGTCAGACCTTGAACGGACAAGAGTAGGAGATTTTACAAAGGAAAATGCAATTGAAATTAGTGACATAAAAAATATTTTTGGAGTTGACAAAACATTGTAATTTGATTATTATATTACCAGTTCAGGTGTTGAGAAGGAGGGCATTGATATGAGCATTACCAAGATGATTGAAGGTGATTTAAAAGACCTTTCTGAATATTTTGAGAGTCAGGATGCTCAATTGAAGGAAATCATCACCGAATGTATTGGAGGGAAAAGTTACGGTATTGTGTATCGCATGCCAGCTGCCGATACTGGTGGAGAAATTTGTTTTGATAATCCCGATATATTAGTCAGATTTGCATGCCTGCCACTTACTGCACAGAAGGTGTTTCTCACAGCGGTTCGCAAGGTTATTAATGAATTTGGCAATAATGTGTTTTGCCTTACGACTAGGTTTTGGGATGTAAAAAAGGAAGTTTTGCAAATCGAGCTCGACGTATCTGGCAGTTTGAGTATCAATTTTGTCAGTTACGAATAAAATCTTCTTATATGGTGGCGCTAACATAGCGCCATTTTTAATACATTAAGATTGGTAAATTAAAAAATCAATCTAAATAATATTTTGGTTAGGTTACTGTGAATTACGAAACTTCCTTTTTTATATAGAATAAGCTATTATTATAGAAGTCGTGGCTCTTTGAAATAAAGAACCCCGACTACCATTATGAAGACACTTCAAGTATACCAAACCTTGAAGAATAAAGTAAGTTTTCTTTATGAAAAACTCAAATTATCTAAATATGAAAATACTACTGGTCGTAAATTGAAAATATCTATCTCTGAAGTAATCACCTTGGCTC
>JAUXUB010000023.1 GCA_030680955.1 bacterium
ATAATCCAAAAGATGTTTTGCAAAAAAATTTGCAAGATAGCAGAGTGCATTTGCGTACTTTGAAGTTTGATTTGGCATCTGGAAAGATTAAAAATATTTCAGAAATTCACAAGGTTAAAAAAAATATTGCTAGAATTTTGACGGTTATCAATATGAAATAAAGTATTTATATAAATATGCCAATTGACACTAATAAAATTAAAAATGTAAGAAAATTAGAAGGAGAGGTAGTCTCTGATAAAATGAATAAAACCCGCGTGATAGCGGTTTATTGGCTTAAAAAACATCTAAAATATCAGAAGTATTATCGCCAAACATCTAGGTTTAAAGCTCACGACGAAGGTAATGTATACAAAACAGGAGATAAAGTTGTAATTAAACAAACCAAACCAATGAGCAAAGATAAACGTTGGGAAATAGTCGGATTAATTAAATAAAAAATCAAAATGCAAAAATCAAAATTACAATTTAAAATTAAAAATCTAATGAAATTCGCTTTAGTGAATTATCCAAAATTTTGAACTTTAATATTTAATTTTTAAATTTGTTTTTATATGATACAAGAACGATCAATTTTAAAAGTAGCTGATAATAGTGGCGCTAAGATAGTGCGTTGTTTTCGTATCCTTGGTGGATCACGAAGACGTTACGCAGAAATTGGCGATATTGTCGTTGCTTCAGTTCAGGTCGCGGAACCAAGAAAAACACTTAAGAAAAAAGAAATTGTAAAAGCTTTAATTGTTCGTCAAAGAAAACCGACCCGAAGAAAAGACGGTTCATATATTCGTTTTGATGAAAATGCAGTTATTATAGTGGACGCAAAAAAAGAACCAATTGCAACTCGTGTTTTTGGACCAATACCAAGAGAATTAAAAGATCTTGGCTATGAAAAATTAATGAGTTTAGCCGAAGAAGTAGTGTAGATCTCTACGAATTACGAATTTTGTACGAATATACAAATAAGAAATAGATTATGAATATAAAAAAAGGCGACACAGTAAAAATATTAACGGGTAAGAACCGCGGCAAAAGTGGCAAGGTATTAAAGGTTTTTACAGAAAGAGGTCTTGTTTCTGTTGAAGGAATAAATGTTTACAAGAAACACGTTCGTCCTAAGAAACAAGGGGAGAAAGGAGAGGTTGTGTCGCTTGCAAGACCGCTACAAGCATCCAATGTGCAAGTTATTTGTCCAGCCTGTTCTCGGTCAGCTCGCGTAGGTTTTAGGAAGAGTGGAGAAACTAAAGTACGTTATTGTAAAAAGTGTAATGCAGACATATAAACACAAATCAAATCTCGAATTACTATCTCGAATAATCGCGAAATAAGAAAAGTGATTAGAGAATATTAGAGAAAAAATTAGTGATTTAATTAGAAATAACATGCAAAATCTATCTATAAAAAAAATTGTTGTAAATATTGGAGTTGGCAAATTAAGCGGACAGCCAAATTTTAATGACAAAATATTACCGGGAATAATGTCCGAACTAGCCCAAATTACTGGTCAAAAAGCCAAAACTAATCCAACAAAAAAAGCTATTGCAGGTTTTAAGACTCGCGTAGGACAGATAGTAGGAGTTATGGTTACCTTGCGTGGGCAGCGCGCTCGAGACTTTTGTAGTCGCTTGGTAATAAGCGCTCTTCCTCGTGTAAAAGATTTTAGAGGCCTTCTGATAAAAAATGTTGATAAAAATGGAAATTTAAATATTGGCATTAAAGAACATTTAGCATTTCCTGAAATTAAAGCCGAAGAGTCGGCACGGGATTTTGGTCTGCAAATTACTTTTGTGTTGAACGGAGTTTTTACACGCGACGAAGCTATAGAATATTATAGGAAATTAGGAATACCGCTTAAAAAATAATGTTAAATTATGAATGCTAAATTATTAATTGAAAATCATTGAAAAATTGCCGTATATAGTGTATTATATTCAGCATTCAGCATTTGTAATTTATCATTAGTTTTATGGCCAAACAATCCGTTATAGCAAGATCACAAAAAAAACCAAAGTATTCGTCTCGCATTGTGCGACGTTGTTTTCGCTGTGGTCGTAAACGTGGTTTTATGCGCGATTTCGGATTATGTCGTATTTGCTTTAGGGAGATGGCTTCAAATGGCCAAATTCCTGGAGTAACAAAAGCAAGCTGGTAAAAGCTTAATTTAAAAATCAAAATGCAAAAATCAAAATTACCCCGAACAAATTACTCCGTAATTAAACGGGGCAAGCAATTTAAAATTAAAAATTTAATGAAGTTCGCTTTTAGCGTAGAGTCCAAAATTTTGAGATTTGAGATTTGATTTTTTAATTTGTTTTAATATGTATACAGATTTACTAACAAGAATTAAAAATGCAGAAATAGCCAGAAAGCCAAGTATTAAGGTGCCTTATAGTAAGCTCGATTTTGCGATAGCTTCTATTTTAGCGCGACATCACTTTGTTAAGCAGGTTGAGAAAAAAGGTAGAGCACCAAAGCGCGTTATGGAAATTACACTTGCGGGAAGTAAGCGCCAAATTGATGGATTAAAATTTGTGAGTAAATCTTCTAGGAGAATTTATGTTGGCTATAAGGATTTATTTCCAGTTAGACGTGGTTTTGGAATTGCGGTACTCTCCACACCAAAAGGAATTATAGACAGCAAAGAAGCAATTAAAAATAAAGTTGGAGGCGAATTTCTTTTTGAAATATGGTAACACCTCAATTAAAAAATCAAAATGCAAAAATCAAAATTACAATTTAAAATGCAAAATTTAATGAAGTTCGCTTTTAGCGTAGAGTCCAAAATTTTGAGATTTGAGATTTGATTTTTTAATTAGTTTTAATATGTCTAAAATAGGAAAGCAACAAATTAAAATTCCTGAAGGAGTAACGGTAGAAATAAAGAATAATGTTATTGAAGTACGTGGGCCAAAAGGTATGCAAACAGTACCGCTTTTAGAGTTTATAGATTTTAAAATAGCGGATGGAGTATGTTCCGCCACAATTAAAGCAGATAATAAGCAGGCAAATTCAAATTGGGGAACTATTATATCGCTTCTTCAAAACGCTATTGCTGGAGTAACAGAGGGATATTCAAAAATTTTAGATATAGAAGGAGTGGGTTTTAGGGCCGCATTAGATGGCAAAGATTTAATGTTAAATGTTGGCTATTCTCATCAAGTGCGTTTTAGTCCAAAAGAAGGAATTGTTATTAAAGTTGAAAAAAATAGTATAACAGTTACTGGTATTGATAAATATTTAGTAGGTCAATCGGCCGCCAGTATTAGAGCTATTAAGAAACCGGAACCATATAAAGGCAAAGGAATTAGATATCGTGGAGAGGTAGTCTTGCGCAAAGCTGGCAAGAAAGTTGCTGGAACAACAAGTTAGACGCAAATCAAATCTCGAATTACTATCTCGAATAATCTCGAAATGGGAAAAGTGATTAGAGAATATTAGAGAAAAAATTAGAGATTTAATTAGAGAATATGAGTATTAAACAACAAAACCAAATAAGACTTCGTCGCACTATAAGATCACGAGCACAATCCAAAGGCACAGCCGCAGTGCCCCGACTTTCGGTTTTTAGAAGTAATAAAAATATTGCCGCACAGCTTATTAATGACACAGATAGCAAGACAATTGCTTCGGCATCAACTTATGATATTGATGATAATAAAAAGAAAAAAAGTGACGCCGCGTTTCAAGTTGGAGAAACAATTGCAAAAAAAGCGATTGGGCTTGGAATTACAAGAGCGGCTTTTGACAGGGGTAGCTATAGATATCACGGTCGCGTAAAGGCAGTTTGTGATGGCGCTAGAAAAGGAGGTTTAATTATATAAATTATGGAACAAAATCAAAACCAAAATCAAAGAGGACAAAAAAGACAGCAAAGACCAGATAGGAGACGAGGAAAGAATGAGTATATGACTAAGGACGCTTTTAAGGAGCAGGTCCTTGATTTGCGTCGCGTCACTCGTGTAGTAGCTGGTGGAAAACGTTTTCGTTTTCGTACTACTGTTGTAATAGGAGATAATGCTGGAACTGTTGGAGTTGGAGTGGCAAAGGGTGCCGATGTTCAGCAATCTATTGGCAAAGCAAAAGCTGATGCTAAGAAGCATTTAATAAAAATTCCTTTAAAGGGAACTACAATTCCACATGATACTATGGCAAAATACAGTGCAGCGAAAGTTTTAATTCGTCCAGCGCCAATTGGTAACGGATTAAAGGCTGGAGGCGCTGCTCGTGTAGTTCTATCTTTGGCTGGCGTAAAAGATGCAACAGCAAAATGTTTAGGACGAACTAAAAATAAACTCACGAATGCTTTGGCAACTATAGAAGCTTTAAAGAAATTAAGAGCGCGAGATAATGGAAGAAATAAATTACAAAATATAGAAGTTAAAGAAGAAGTAAAAAGTAGTTAAGCAGAAAATATTAAGGCTGTAGTATCACGAATATGTTATATAAAATTAAACCAAATAAAAAATTAAAATCAAAGAAGCGCGTTGGCAGAGGTGGTAAAAGAGGAACAACTTCTGGCAAAGGTCAAAAAGGACAAAAATCTCGTTCTGGTCATAAAATGCGTCCAGCTTTTAGAGATACACTTCTCCGAATTCCAAAATTGCGTGGATTTAGAAATAAATCGCTTATTAAAAAATCCCAAGTTTTATCTTTAACTGATTTAGCAAAATTACCAGAAGGTGAAATAACTTATAGAACTTTAATTAAAGCCGGACTAATCAAAAAAAGCCATGGAGGCGCAGTAAAAATTTTAGGAACTGGTGAAGTTACAAAGCCATTAAATATCAAGAAAATTACAGTTTCAAAATCTGCAAAGTTAAAGATTGAAAAAGCAGGCGGAGCAATACATTAAATCATTAAATCACGAAATCATTAAATTAATAGTGTATAATGTATATATTGATATAGTGATAAGTTATTAATTTAAGAAGTTGCGGATAATGCTTCTTCTTGAGTGAGGGATGAATCCCGTTAGAAGCCGCGATCGCTTATATTAAAATATTGACCAGTGATAATATGACAATGAATTACATAATTAATAGTAGAACGCGTGAACTTATGAGCGCGATCTGCTTTTAACGGGATGAATAAAATATTAAATCTTTTTAAAATACCGGATATTCGAAAAAAATTGTTTGTAGTATTAGGGCTACTTGTAGTTTTTAGATTGCTTGCATCTATTCCAATCCCCGGTGTTGATGCAGAAGCGTTACGTACCTTTTTTGGTCAAAGCCAACTTTTGAGTTTTCTAAACATATTTTCAGGCGGAGGTCTTTCTAATCTATCTATAGCAATGCTTGGTGTTGGTCCTTACATTACTGGCACGATTATCATGCAGCTCCTCACAATGATATTCCCAAATCTTAAGAAGTTGTATTACGAAGAGGGGGAACAGGGCAGAGCTAAATTTAATAGAATTTCACGCTATCTAACTGTACCTCTCGCGGCACTCCAAGGTTTTGGTTTCTTAAATCTTTTAATGGGACAGAAAATCTTACCAGGTCTTTCGACCTACTCATTTGAGATGTTCTACAACATAGCTATTATAACCGCAGGAACAATGATTTTGGTATGGCTTGGCGAACTTATTACAGAGCAGAAAATAGGAAATGGTGTTTCGCTTATAATTTTTGCTGGTATTATCGCTAGTTTTCCCCAGTTTGTTGGTCAGGAACTTTCAAAATATTTAGGTACAGGCGCAACAGGATCTGAGTTGCCAACACACTTAGCTTTTATAGTAGTTGGGCTTCTTGTAACAGCTGGAGTAGTTTTTATTCAACAGGGAGAAAGGAAAATTCCGGTTTCATATGCCAGACGCGTTAGAGGTAATAAAATTTACGGTGGCGTTGCCTCTTACTTACCACTTAAAGTAAACCAAGCTGGTGTTATTCCAATTATATTTGCTATTTCACTTTTACTCTTCCCACAGTTTTTTGCTCAAATTATAGCCGCTCTTATTTCGCCGGACTTGGGTATCAAGGTAACAGATATTGTTAGTAGATTTATGGCTAATCAATTGCTTTATGGTTCAGCCTACTTTATTTTGGTAGTGGCGTTTACTTATTTTTATACTGCTGTTACTTTTGACCCGCAAGAAATTTCAATGAATCTTCAGAAAAGCGGCGGTTTTATTCCTGGTATTAGACCTGGAGAATCAACTGGTCTTTTTTTATCAAAAATTATTAATAGAATAACTTTATTTGGTGCGCTATTTTTGGGTGCAATAGCAATTCTTCCAAACATCGTTCAGGCAATAACTGGCTCATCTCAACTTTCAATTGGAGGTACATCGCTTTTGATTGTTGTATCCGTTGCTCTTGAAACTATGAACCAAATTGACTCACAACTTACTATTCGTGAATACGAAGGACTCAACTAAAAAATTTCTTCTTCAAGTAGTAATTTTTTAGCAATAATTAATTATTCTAATTTCTAATTGCTCTAATCAATAACCAATGATGCAATGACTAAAATTGGGCATTAGTAGTTGGGATTTTATTAGAAATTAGGTATTAGAAATTAGAAATTTTATTATTGCAACCTCTGTGATATACTGTTCTTTATGATGGTTGCAATAATTATTTATGGGCCTCCCGGATCGGGAAAGGGGACACAAGCAAATTTACTTGCTCGTTCTTTAAATTTGATACACTTTGATACAGGAAAATATTTGGAGTCCGTTGTTCACGATCCAAAAAATTTAAATAATAAAAAAATTCAAAAAGAACGTGCATTTTTTGATTCTGGCATAATACTTACTCCAGAGTTTGTAACAGAGGTTGTTAAAAATAAAGTTACAAAATTAGCCAAATCAGAATTTGGAGTTGTTTTTAGCGGATCGCCTAGAACCTTATATGAAGCGAATGGTTTAATGCCAACCCTCGAATGTATATATGGTAAAAAAAATATTATACCAATAATTCTTAAAATAAAAGACGCAACTGCAGTAAAACGAAACAGTGCTCGATTAGTTTGCAAGTTATGTGAGAGTACAATAATAAAAACATTACTTTCCAATAAATTTAATCATAAAATGTGTCCAGTTTGCGGTGCCGATCTTTATAAGAGAACGCTGGATAATCCGAAGGTAATTAAAATTAGACTTAAAGAGTATCGCGAGAGGACCGAACCAGTTTTTGATATGCTAATAAAACGTGGGTATAAATTAAATGAAATAGATGGAGAGAAAAAACCCGAAGATGTTTTTAGGGTGCTTAAAAATAAAGTATTAGACCTTTTGCATAATTAATTTCTACTGCAATTCTCAAATTTGGGCTACGACTTTGTGAAAATTTATCAACGTATACTCTTGTATATGCTTCAAAATTTTCACTTCGT
>JAUXUB010000013.1 GCA_030680955.1 bacterium
CCATTATGAAGACACTTCAAGTATACCAAACCTTGAAGAATAAAGTAAGTTTTCTTTATGAAAAACTCAAATTATCTAAATATGAAAATACTACTGGTCGTAAATTGAAAATATCTATCTCTGAAGTAATCACCTTGGCTCTCTACAAGCAAACCCAAGGAATTCCAACCAAGAAATCAATCTGGAATGACTTCCGAAAGATTCTCAAATGTTGTTACAAAACTCTGGTGGTGAATATGAATAGGCGTTCGCTTTTAGCCCTTGTGATTCTCAAAATCATTCTCGGAGAAAATAGAAAAGAGTCTCATCTTGTTAAGCGCACTGATTCCACAGATATACCTGTTTGTCTGAATAAAAATGCCAGACATCATAGGACAATGAGAGGGTTAGCGGAATGGGGATATTCTGGAAAAGGCTTGTATTATGGGCTCAAATTACACTTGACCAGCGATCTTAATCGAAAAATCTTGTCTATCGCTTTTGCTCCGGGAAATGTTTCTGACAAAGCTATGTTTATGAAATTAAACAAAGATTTGAAAGGAATCTTCGTGGCTGACGCTGGTTATGTTTCAGAAAAACTTGAGAAAGAATTCTATCAAGAACACCAACGAATTCTCTTTGTGAAACCCAGAAAGAATATGAAAAAGATCATCACCTTCTTCCAGAAGAAACTCTACGATACCAGAATGATTATTGAAATCAATTTCAGAAACTTAAAGATGCTTTACAATCTCATTACCTCATTTCCCAGATCAATTAACGGTTATTTGGCCAATTATATTTATTCTGTTTTAGCTTATACGCTTAGGTAGAAGCGTTTCATTATTTAGATAACTTTATTCTTCATTAATATCAAAAAGATGGAAACCGCTAGAAGCGAGTGTATTTTGCGCGTGTGTAGATAAGTTAGTTTGTGGAGTTTCGTAATTCACAGTAGGATAAATCTGGATTGCTTCGTCGTTCCTCCTCGCAAAGACGAGATTAAAAGAGTAATGGTTAATTGGGGATGGTATAATGTTCCCGCATTCAAATTGTATTTGTAGGCGGCGTAATGTATGCTTCCGATCAACACACCCAACCTTTTGTCATTGCGAGCGGAGCGTGGCAATCCAATTCGAATAGATTGCTTCGGGATAACCCTCACAAAGACGCAAGAAAAAATGCGCAAAATGGTAAATATTTAAATTTGCGAATCTTCTTTTGACATCGCAAGTCTCAGAAAGACTTGCGATGTCCTAATATTGAGTCTTTTGTATAGTTTCTAGAATAGCGCCCACTCCATTTATTGCTTTGTCTTCCGATATCTCTGGAGGTACACCAATAATGTGAATTTTTAAATTCTTATCGAGTTTTGATATCCAAAAAAGATGAGTTCCTAAGTCAAAGCTATGCATAGATACCTGGTCTGGCAAGTTTTTCTTGAGGTCATCCATTTCAATTAGCTTAACTGACTTAAGCCCCACAACCGTATCTATTATCCACCACTCTTTTTCAGTAGGTAGTGTTAATTCATTTGGGTCTTGTGCAATAAATGTAATAGCCGGAAAAAAAGCCGATAGTTTCGGCATTATTTTAAGCGGTATAGAATCAGGTGTGTAATCCTTATTTCCAAAAACAGATATTTTCATCATAAAAGATGTAATAGACCGTATGAATAACAAAATAAAATAGATTATTGTCTGAGCTTGTCGAAGACTCACCTTGATTTTAAGCTAAAATTTAACCCTTCGACAAGCTCAGGGAATAAAATTTTGACTATAATTTTAATTTTGTAAAATTATAATTAAGCGTTTTTACCGACTGCTTCTTTAATATTTTTATATCCGTCTTTCTTTAATAACTCTACTAATCCACTGTTAATTGTTCCAATTTGTTGAGGCCCCATAAAAATCATTCCCGTTATCAGTTGCACGAGTGATGCGCCGTATTGAATCTTTAGATAGGCATCTTCTGCAGTAAATACTCCACCAACACCTACAAGCACAAATCTATCGTGATATTGTCTATATGCAAATCGCAGCGCTTCATTAGACTGATTTTCAACTGGTTTGCCGCTAAAGTTACCCTTCCCCGCTTTTGCTATTTCATTCTTATTAAATATAGGATTTGTTCTGTCTTTTGCTAAATTTGAAAAAATTAGTCCTTTAATAAACTGATACTGACTTGCGACATCCATAAGTTCTTTAAGTTCAGCTTCGGTTCGTTCAAGAGGCATTTTTATAAAAACTGGTCTTTTAAGTTGAAGTTTATTTAAGTTTTCTAATGTCTGATTTAAGCCAACTGGCGAAGAAATTAAATTACTTATGTTATTTATATTAGTAACATTCGGGCAACTAATATTTAACTCATAATAATCAAAATTATTAAAAGTTTCAGCTTCTACAAAACCCAAAATAAGATCTGTAAGCATTGCTGTAAAATCCTGATAAACTTTATTTGTTGCTCCAATGCTTACGCCTCTAAGTGTCTTTGTCTTGTTTTGATCCAGTTTCTTTAAAACTTCTTTTATTCCTTTATTTTTAAATCCTTTATTTACAAGTAGTGCTTTTGATTTAGGAAGACGGCCTAGCATAGGCGGTGGATTTCCCATATATGGCTCGTGTGTAACTGTCCCAATAGTGTGAAACCCAAAACCAATGCTAGGTAGAATTTCTACAAGATCTGCATCATAGTCAAAACCAGCTGAGAGTCCAATAGGATTAATGAAATTAAGATTGCAGAGAGTTTGTTCAAGACTTTCATTTTTATAAGACCAGCTTTTTTCTATTATTTTTCTAATTATTTTTGACTTGCCAATTGTATTTCCATTACGCAAAAAAAACTCATGTACCTTGTCAGCTGAAAATAAAAAAAGAATTTTCTTTACAATATTTCGATATAAAAAACCTGTAAATTGGTACATATATTATTGTTCCACCCATCAATATATCGTAACCCGGTTACGATATATTGATTATATAATTTAATACCTTACTTTAGTATACCAAAAGTAATAAAAAACTCCTTATGTAGGAGTTTTGGAGTCTTTATCATCAATCGCACTTTTCAAATCCTCGCCAACTTTATTCCAATCAGAGTTAATGAGCTCCTCGTCTGTTCCAAATTTGTCTTTGTAAGACGGTAGCTCGTTATGCGCGATATTGAGTGATTGAATACTGCGCGCAATATTTTTAAAAGTTTGAACAATTATATTCAGTAATGATTTTAACCGTAATTTTATTTTCACGAGTCTCCCTTTGTAAAAGCGATCTTGAAAGTGTTTCTAAGAATAGAATATAACTATTGAATTACATTTTCAATAGCTTTAATTTCGTTTATGTCTAATATATGAGGTCTTTTAGTTATCAGTTTTATTAACCATTTATTTTGTATCACAAAAACATTATTTATTGGTTCTAGATCAAATGCTATTTTAGCAAAGCGACTTGTAAATACCAAGACGGGCACAATATCAAAATATTTATTTAATTTAATATGAAGATATTTTTTTAATATTGAGGCCTCGCTATTCGCTTGATTCAAAAAATTTTCTTCAAAAGGTTGTTTCCATTTAGTTAATTCTACCCCATTGTAACCAAGTGTTACCTCATGCGATTTAGCAGTTATGCAATAAATTCCAGTTGGGCCTATAACCACGAAATCAATAACAACATTTATTAATTCAATGTCTATATAAATACTATATTCGTTTGGAAGTTTTGTTAGTTCATAATAAATAGCTTTTTTGCCCATAATACCGAAAATGTACTTTTCAAATATTGAGATCGAATATTTTTCTGGAGTTTCTGTAATTTTACCCATACATAAATATTAACACAAAATCCGCCTAAGGCGGATTTTGTAATTCTATTGCTAATTAGTTTAAAATTAAGCAACTACTAGGTTAAATGTTTGGAGACAAGCTTGGTCATCTCAAACATATTGACCGTTGCTTTGCCACCGAAAACTTTCTTTAAGTTCTCGTCAGCATTAATATTACGCTTATTGGCCTTATCTTGAAGGTCATTTGCCTTTATATAGACCCAAAGCTTCTTCACAACTTCAGATCTTGGCATTGGTCCCTTGCCAACCACAGCAGCTAACTCCTCGCTAATATTCATAGGCTTCATAAAAGCCGAATTTGGATTTGCCATGTTAATTATTCTTTATTAATTATCGACAATTAATTGTATCAAAAATCGTTTACTAATACAAATGCAATAATCCCCTGTTTAATAATAGTAATTATTATTAATTCTTTATAAATTAATAATAATACCATCCCCAATTAACCACTTCCTATAAGACTTCTGTCATTGCGAGGGCGAAGCCCGCGGCAATCCAGGAAATAACGGGATAAATCTGGATTGCTTCGTCGTTCCTCCTCGCAAAGACGAGATTAAAAGAGTAGTGGTGGTTAATTGGGGATGGTATAATTATTGTATATTTATAAAAATCGCGTCTTGTAGGCGCGATTAAATTCTAATATAGGTGTTTTCCTCGTCCCGTATACGATGGGATTATTTGTTCGTTTGGGAACCATTTGATTAAACGTGGAACTCTATTCCCATCCCATTCCCAAATATATCCAGTATCATCCAACTCTTTATTTGCGGTAATCCAATATTTAGCATCGATAACAGAGAAGAATCCCTTATTGTGGAGCTCTTCTGATTTAAAGCGTTGAGTTGCGGTATTTCTGTCAAAACCAGCGAAAACTGGGTATCTTACAAAAACAAAAGGATGAAACCGGCCAGTTCGCATATTACGAAGTATTACAACGGGTTTGCGGATGCCTTTCATCTATCCCTCCACATATAATGTTGTTAAGAGTACAAGTTAATAAGATAATATGATTGCAACATAAAGTCAACCTATATTAAAATGAAAACTTTTCATAATGTAGGTGAGAATTATCAAAACCTAATTCTTTTAACATATTTATTATAGCGTAATTGATAAGAATAACTAGCGAGCTTGACCACGCTACTCAAGAAAGTTAGCGGGGTTGACCGGGTAGTGAAAATGCGAGCATGTTTCTCTTAAAACATAATGCATTTATAAAACGTCATTATTGATTAATTTATTTACTACCCCCCCAGTAAGTGTTGTAAAAACTCGCATTTCTACCACCCGGTTGACTTTATTTCTTAGTTTTGATATAGTCAAGAGGTATTAGCTTACTAAGAGATCTAGTCGAATTTCTATAAATACAATTATAAACATGAAAGGAACAATAAAGACTATCGTTGACGGAAAGAATTTTGGCTTTATTTCTCAAGAAGGAGAAGTAAAAGATTTATTCTTTCACGCTAATGATGTGAAAGACGGGGCTTTTGCGGATCTAAAAGTTGGAGATTCCGTAACCTTTGAAATAGAGACCAAAGAAAAGGGGCCAGCCGCTGTAGGAGTTTCACGCGAATAAGTGAACCAAATAAAAATCGCCTCTAGACTTTCTAGAGGCGATTTTTATTTTTAGACCTTTTACACAATACCCTTTCTACTGCACTTTCAAAATTTGGGCTACGACTTTGTGAAAATTTATCAACGTATACTCTTGTATATGCTTCAAAATTTTCACTTCGTCTCGCCTCAAATTTGGAAATCTCGTCACGAAAAGTATTATGTAAAAGGTCTATCTTGTATTTACTCTTTTGACTTTTTTTGCCGCTAACATTTTTCTTTTAATCTCTAACCTCTTTTTTGTTTTGTGAGAATGAGGCTTTTTCTTACTAGTTAATCCCGAACTTCTTTTTGCCATATCAGATATTTTAAAATTAATTATCGACGTATTTACTATACCATACTATCCATAATATATCTTGTTTGATTATCCGAAGACTTGTAAAAATTTAAACTCAGATAATTTTGGATTTGTGACAACCCAATTATATAACGCGGGACTAAGAATGAATGCAAATACGATATTCCCAGCTAGATGATATAATGTAAAAGGAATTTGACCAAAAAAAGCCTCGGAATATGATCCACCAAATAAAATTGGCCCCATAGCAACTCCAGTTATGGCGTCGTAAAAAATTGTGCCAAAAAAAGCAAAAGTTACATAATTTTTACGCGAACTTTTAGCTCTATTAAAAAATATAGCAGAGGCTATGCCAATAACTCCATAAGTAACTGCCGTAACGACTGTCCACTGCCCAGCCTTTCCTACCGCAATATCATAAAGCGCAATACTAAGTAATCCAAATAAAAATGCTCCTAAAATACCATATCGTTTTGAATATGGCATAAGCGTTGCCATTACTGGTTCAACATTTGGCATCCTAAATGGTATTAGTCTCACCGCAAAAACTACAGTCCAGCCAATAATATATTTAACAGTTACTGATAATTTATTTTCCATATTTTCTACATTAACTATGTAGGTTAATTGTATATATTGATATTAAAAAAACAATACTTACTTAATTTGCCTAATTTTATGAATTCTGGCAACATTTGAATAGTACGTTCTATAGGAGATTAAATGAAAAAAAATGAGATTTACGACTATATCTGCCCTCACTGCAAAAAAATAGCGTCCGTGCACCGCACCCTTAATAAAACTTATGCTGCACAATCACTTAGAATTCCTTATTTTCTCTGCGGCGAATGTAGATTAATTTATATAAGTAGATCTCTATTAAAAGAAACTGTTAGGGAATGGTGGATTTGGAATAAGAAGATTCTGGGTAATAGTACTTTAAAATATTTTTATAACGAGTCAATAAAATATTTGTTTGGACCAGTTCTGAAATATCATAAAGGTATAGGTTATCGTGAAGCGCGATTTAAGAAAAGCTAGCCCAGTAATAAGTTTATTTAGCCCTCACATAACTATTTATGTGAGGGATTTATTTTAAAAATCTTCTAGATTTATCATCTCGTTAATACGTATTTTTTTAACAAATTCTGGAACGTGACTTACTAAAATCATTGCACCTTCGTATTTGTTTAATGCCTCGGCGATTATTGGAATATGGCGAAAATTAATATGGTTGGTAGGTTCATCTAAAATTAAAAGTCCTGGTCTCTGTAATACTAATCGCACGAACATTACTAATCCTTTTTGTCCTTCGGATAAATTTCCTATATGATTTTTTAATACTTCAGCTGTGAGCAAAAAACCAGCGGCTACAGCGCGCATCGTTTCTTCACCACCCTCTATCATCACTTCCTGAAGAGATTTATAAACCGTTTCATTCTCGTTAAGCGTTGAAAAATCTTGCCTATAATATCCAACGCGAATCCCCTCTTGAATAGTTGCGCCAGCAGCATTACCTGACGCAATAGCTTTTAGTAATGTAGTTTTGCCTATCCCATTTGGGCCAGACAAGAGTAAATGATCTTTTCGTTTAAGCAAATAATTTACTTTTTTGTTTATTGCTTTACCAGCACGTATTAATTTAATTGATTTTAATTCTAGAATTACACCCGTTATATCAGCTTCACATGGAATATTAAATTTCCTTATAGTTTTATCTTCTAATCGCACATCAACTTTTTCTTCCTCAAGTTCTTCGATCTTTTCTCTCATCTTTCTAGCCACATCACGCATATGACCACCTTTTTGCGCAAAAAAGTTTGCTTGATCTTTGCGATGCGAAATATCTTTTTCAAGTTGAATATTTTTTGCTTTTTCTCTTTCTATTCGCGCTGTAATTTCTTTTACCACATTGTGATAGTTCCCTGTGTATTGCTCGACATTGTGTTTAAAAACATCTAAATATAAAACACCACTTGTAAATGAATTTAGAAAATCTGCATCATGAGAAATTACAATACAGGTTTTTGGATAATCTTTTAAAAATTCTGAAAGGTGTGCGAGCCCAGCTGTATCTAAATTGTTAGTAGGCTCATCTAGTAATAAGAGATCTGGATTTTGAATTAATGCTGAAGCAAGAAGAAGCCTCGCCTGTTCGCCTCCTGAAAATTCATTTACTTTTTTTGAAAGTAGTGCTTTCAAATTAACGACTTCTAAAATTTTTTCAATCTTGGGATCTATATCGTAAACCTTATTTGCAAATACCTTTTCAAAAAATTCACGCACAGTTAGTTTAAGTTCAGAACTTAGAATTGCTTGGCGTGAAAGCGCTATACTCATATTATTATTTATAGATACTATTCCCGCTTCTGATTTAATTGAGTTAGTTATTAGATTAAAAATTGTACTTTTCCCTGCGCCATTTTGACCCATTAATGCAAATTTTGTTCCGCGTCGAAGCGAAAAATTAACCTGATTCAAAATAGGCTTATTTGGACCAAAAGAAAAGTCAACATTATTAAATCTTAATATAACATCATCTGCCATAAATAAATCCCACATATAATTATTTATATTGAATAAATAATTATATGTGGGATAAATATACCCTACCAGGGGCAATTAATTAAAGTAAGTATAATTGATTTTACAATAATGATCAAATCATTATTAGCTTTTTTATTATGTAATTAGCTGATTTTATTAAGCGAAAATATTAGAATTATGTTAAAATTTGGTTTATGGAACTAACTAATTTAGACAAAATACTTGTAGGCGAATCTAAGTTTAGAAAAACCCAAGTAGAAAAAGCAATATATCACGATTTTACTCACGATTGGGATAAAGTTAAGGAACTACCAAAAGAATTAAGGTCTAAATTAAATAAGCATTGTTCGCTAGATATTAATGCTACTTTGTTTAGTTCTAAAGATAATCTTACAAACAAAGCTTTAATTGTTTTAAAAGATAATAATGCTGTAGAAACTGTTTTAATGAGACATAGCGGAGGGCGAAATACATTATGTGTTTCTTGTATGATCGGATGCCCTATGAATTGCGCATTTTGCGCAACCGGCGTTCTTGGACTCACTCGTGAATTAACGACAGACGAAATAATAGTTCAGGCAATTTATTTCGCGCGATTACTCAAAAAAGAAAAACAAAGAATAAATAGCGTTGTTTTTATGGGTATGGGCGAGCCACTTTTAAATTACGAAAATGTAATGGCAGCTATTCGTCTATTGCAAAGTCCTAATGGTTTTAATATTGGGGCAAGACATATTTCTATTTCTACTTGTGGGATATTAGATGGAATTAAAAAAATATCCAATGAAGATCTCCCGCTAAATTTGGCAATCTCATTACATGGCTCAAATGATGAAGTAAGGCGTTCCCTTATGCCAATAGCAAAAGGCTATACAATTGCTAAATTAATGCAGGCAGTAGACGAATATATCAAAAAAACAAATCGCAAAGTGATGTTCGAGTATTTACTAATAAGCGGAGTAAATGATAAAAATGAACATGCACTAGAATTATCGAAACTAATTAAGAACAAACTTACGTTTGTTAATCTAATTCGCTATAATCCAACTGGCAAGTTTACTCCATCTTCAACTAAACAAATGAAGAAATTTAAAGATATTTTGAAAAATAATGGCATTCCTGTAACAACGCGTTACAGATTTGGTTTAGATATAAATGGAGCTTGCGGACAACTAGCAAGTATTAAAAAATAATTTTAGATTCTATTTCTGTTCATTACAGTTATAGTAATTTGAAGCATGGTGGCAAATAGTCCCCAAAGAAGATATGGGATATTAATTAATGCAATCCATAGCAAATCTGAACCCCCAGTGCTTAAATTTAATTTTAGTGACGCAACTCCAATCGCTATTAATGCCCATGCTAAAGTTATAACAACTAGCAAAATATCCAAAGTAGCTAATAAATTATTTTTTAATCGGAATTGAATTGGGATAAAAGCAAAATTAAAAACAATATTCAAGGCAAAAGGAAGAGCCACTATTAACTCCAAACCACCAATAAAAGCTTTATATAAAACTGTTCCATAAGAAATTGCAATAATAATATATAAAACTGTCCAAAGTGGACCAAAAAGCCAAGCAGGCGGCGCCCATTTTGGCTTTAATAATGTTTCATACCAGTCATAAGTATTTGATTTACCCATGAAGTAATTATATCATTTATTACATGATAACTATAATATTTATTACTTTTAGAGAATTTTTTGAAGCATGGCTTATAATAGGTTTGTTTTTGGGATTATCGGAAAAGTTAAAATTAGGCCGAAGACGTGAAATAATTTCAGCTATTTTAATTGGAATGGTAATTGCACTATTTATACCAATTGTTGTTTTTACTTATGGTGGCGAACTTCTTTCGTTTTGGAGTGAAGCAAACGTAGATGCGCTCCAAGGTATAATTATGATAATTTCTTCACTAGCATTAGGAATTTTGGCTTTATCATTACACAAAATGTTAAAGCATAATCACCAAAGCGTAATTCAACATGCGCAAGAAGTAGATGCGGAGAGAAAGTTTGATACCGCCCTTTTTGCTGCTGTTTCTCTTAGTATTATTCGAGAGGGGTTTGAACTTAGTCTATTTGCAATATCTGTAGTTTTAGTAACTACAATTATAGAAATTTTTATTGGTTTAGCGATTGGCTTTATGATGGCCACTCTATTTGGACTGCTAGCAATGTTTATTTATGAGCACTTACCAATCAAGAAAATATTTTATTTTACAGAAATAAGTATTATGTTTATTGGTGCCGCACTATTTAAGAATGGAACTGCAAAATTTATGGAAACTGTATTTCAAGTAGATATTTCAAATTATATATCTATTCCACTCAAATTCTTGCCTAATACAGAAGATAATATTTTTGGGCATTTAATAAATAGCCTAATTGGAATAGATTCCGAATTTAGTGTTCTTAAACTGTTGCTTCTTACATTTTATATTTTAGTTATTTATAATCTAGTGTTTGTAAAACACAATGGCGTTAGACAAGACACTTCTTAGTTTAGAGTATTTAAATCCGTTAGCACTTCACCAGCATGCTCTGGAGGTTTAACCTTTTCATAAACTTTTTCTATATAACCTTTCGGATTAATTAAAAATGAAATTCTAAATATTCCATTATATTCCCTGCCCATAAATTTTTTCTTACCATAGGCTCCATAATCTTTCATAACTTGTTTAGTTTCATCCGATAGTAGCGTAAATGGCAGTTTGTATTTATTGGCAAATTTTTTATGACGAACTATGGAATCCGCAGAAATACCGAGAACAACGGTTTTCATTTTTCCGAATCCTTCATAGCTATCTCTTATGGCGCAAGCCTCCTTGGTGCACCCCGGTGTATCATCTTTTGGATAAAAATATAACAATATATATTTTCCTTTATAATCAGAAAGTTTATGCATCTTTCCATCTTGGTCAGGCAAATCAAATTCTGGTGCTTTATCATTTATTTTTAGTTTCATATGTTTATTATATACTAATTCATCAAAAATGACTATTTATCTTAACTATCTTAACTAGACAAAAGTATTGAATAACATATACTTATTTCAGCTTATTTAAATTTTTAACGAAGGAGGATAACAGTGGACAAAACAGGAATTGCATTTGTAACGCCAGAAATGGCAATACATCAATCAATACCAACCTATACTGGTGGGCTTGGTTATGTGAGTGCCTCCGCAGCGCGATCGGCCCGTAAGCTCGAATTGCCTTTCATTGGAATAACAATTCTTCCTCAGCAAGGTCAATATGAACAATATGTAGATTCGTCAGGCATGAAAGTTCGTTTTACGAATTGGGATTACGAAAGTGTTCTCGAAGCTACATCAATAAACCAAATGATATATATTTGTGGGTCACCGGTAAAATATAAAGCGTATGTTTTACCCGAAGATACTTTTGGTAACGCACCAATATATTTCATCACGACAAACGTGGAAGGTAATGATAATCTTTCGCGCTCTATTACCCTTCAATTATATGGAGGTACTTTAGCGTCAGAGGCGAATAGTAAAAGAAAAATCGCACTTTCTTATGTTCTAGCAAAAGGTGCAATTGAAATAATGAAGAGTCTTGGATTTGAAGATATTGTGTATCATGTTAACGAGAGTCATGGAGTTTTTGTTTGTATTGAATTAATGCACCAATATATAAACGAAGGAATATCCTTTGATGATGCGCTTGCATTTACACGTGGACAAATTCTTTTTACTACTCATACTATAGTTCCCGCTGGTAACCCGATGTATAATATAGATGAGATAAATGAAATTACTGGATATCGTCATGATATTCTTTTCGCTTGTGGTGGAGATTCATTTAATATGTTTAATATGGCAAAAGCTGGTTTTTTTACATCAGGACATTCTAATACGGTTTCAAAAAAACACGAAGAAGTCGTAAGGCATCTATGGCGTGGATTAATTGATGACGAGAGACTTACATCTGTAACAAATGGCGTAGATAAATTTTATTGGCAATGTCCTGAATTTGAAAGAGCAAAACAGACTCAAAATTTATATCTGGCTAAGCTTAAATATAAGAGGGCTATGCTTCAAAAAGTTCGTCACTTAACAGAGCGACGTTGGAGTGAAAATGTTCCAACTATTGTTTGGGCAAGAAGAATTGAAGAATATAAGAGACCATGGTTAATTTTGTCAGACATTGATTGGCTAAAAGAACGTCTTAATACAAATGCCTTTCAATTAATTTTTGCTGGGAAACCACATCCGGATAATCAACCAATGATTGATTTTTGGAATTATATTTACTTATTAAGCAATACTATTCCTAATCTGATAATCCTTCCTGGTTATGATTTAGAAATGAGTAAACTTTTGAAAGCCGGAACGGATTTTTGGCTCAATACTCCGCGTATTGGTTATGAAGCTTGTGGAACATCAGGAATGTCCGCAGCGATGAATGGAGCACTGAATATTTCAACGCCAGATGGCTGGATGTGTGAGGCAAATCCCAATAATTGTTTTCTTTTTGGAACATCTACGTCAGACATTAGTCAAGACGCTATTGACGCTCGTGATTTACGAGATCTAATAGACAATACTATCTTACCCTTATATTATCGAAAAGAAGAACGTTACCAAATGGCGCTTCGCGCAATGAAAGAAGCAGTTATATATTGGGATAGTTCTCGTATGATGAAAGAATATACAAATCTTTACTATCCTGAATAAACAATTATTTATAAATGCCGACGATTTTCGTCGGCATTGTTTTAGTTAACAAATGTTATAGATTAACTAATGTAGATATTACCGCAACACCAACCGCACTCATTAAAAAAACCGTAAACCAGCCTAAAAATTTCGTGAAGGTTCCATTTGCATGCTCATTCATAATATGTTTACTGGAACTAATACTTACAATAAGCATTAATATAAATGGCGCAATTAAACCGTTTGCCACAGCTGAATAAATTAGCATCTTTATAGGATCTAAATTCATAAAATTCATTGCAAGACCCATAAGCATTGAAATTATAATAACGCCATAAAAGGCATGAGCTTGATTTAGTTTTAAGTTTAATCCCCTATCCCACTCAAAACATTCTGCAATAGCATACGATGCCGAACCGGCTAGAATTGGAACTGCTAGCATTCCAGCACCGACAATTCCAATTGTAAAAAGTAGAAAAGCAAATTCACCAGCCAATGGTCGAAGTGCCATTGCTGCTTGCTCCGCTGTATCTATTTGAGTGATTCCACTTTGATATAAAGTAGCGGCGGATGTTAGTATAATAAAAAACATTACTAAATTAGAAATAAACATACCCGACCAAACGTCTGCTCGCATATCCTTAATTTCAGTAATATTCGCTCCCCTCCTTTCTTCAATCGTAACTTTGCCTTTCAAAATATCTTCTTCAACTTCTTGAGAAGTTTGCCAGAAAAATAAGTAGGGTGAAATTGTTGTACCCATAATTGCGCAAATCAAAAAAAGTTGTTCCCGAGAGAAATTTAATGTGGGGAATACTATTGCTTTATAAACTAAATTCCAATCCAGATCTATTACTAAAGCGGAAAACACATAAGAAAGTAAAACTAATGCGAGATATTTAAGATACTTTGCATAATGAGCATACGTTGTAAATATTTGTAAATATAAACAAATAAAAGTAAAAAATAGTATAAAAAAAATAAAATGAATATTAGGAAATAAAAGTTGACTAGCTTTTGCCATTGCGCCTAAATCCGCACCTAAATTAAAAGTATTAGCGAAAAACAATAATAAGGTTGATAAATATAATATTTTTTTACCATAATGGCGTTTGATATTTCCGGCTAGTCCTTCACCTGTTACAAGACCAATTCTAGCACACATTTCTTGAACAACGGCCATCAAAGGAAATGTAAATGGCGCAAGCCATAATAGCTGAAAACCGTATCTAGCTCCGGCTTGAGAATACGTTGCGATTCCCGACGGATCATCATCTGCTGCGCCTGTGGTAAGTCCTGGTCCCAAAGTGTTCCAATAACCTTCAGCAAGTTTAAACGGTTTTCTAGCTATAAGTTTATCAATAAATTTTATTGTAACATCTACGCTTTTATCAAGTAATATTGAAGGCGCCGAAAATATTTTTTCTAACTTTGACATATGCATTAATTAAAACATCAATTTACAATGGAGTCCAATTTTTTACCATTTTGCTTATTTTTTCTTCTGTCTTTGCGAGGGTCATCCCGAAGCAATCTAAATAAACTGGATTGCCACGCTCCGCTCGCAATGACGAAGGCGGGGCTTAGATCGCCATACGCCGATCAAAAAGACAGAATGAGTTGATATGATATCTGTCGCAGTTCAAATTCAAATATAGCAAATTGCTAACAATTATTTCCTGCTACAAAACCAGTTGTCCAACAAAGTTGAAGACTATAACCACCTGATGGCCTATTTACGTTAAGAACATCACCAACTAAATAGATATTTGGTATTTTTCTAAGTTGCATAGTTTTAAAATCTATTTCTTCTAAATTAGCTCCACCTGAAGAAACAATTGCCTTGTCTGCGCCAAGAAGATGGGAAACGTGGAGCGGAATTGATTTCATAAGCTTTGTTAATTTCTTTCGTTTCTCACTACTTACACTGTGGCAAAAAGTATCATTATTAATATTACATAGTTCTAAAAGAACTTCTCCAAGTTTTGCATTAACCACAGCACCGATTACATTTTTTATTTTTTTATTATTATTTTCTAATAATATTTTTTGTAACATTTTACGTAGTTCGCTTAGGTCTGTCTTTGGAAACACATCTATTTCAAGTAATACATCACCATGTTTTAAAAGTTCTCCTATTTCAGAACTTATATTAAGAACTGTTGGCCCACTAATACCAAAATGGGTAAATAGTATTTTGCCAAAAGATTTGTTCTGTTTTTGACCATTCTGATACATGGTAATCTTGATATTATCTATCGTTGTACCACTTAATTTTCTTATCCATTTATCCGAAACAGCAACAGGGACAAGTGCAAAATCATTTTCCACTATATTAATATCGAGCTTTTTTAGCCATTTAAATCCATCACCAGTTGAACCAGTGTCTGGTCGTGATGTTCCACCTGTTGCCACAACACAAGATTTCGCAATAATTTTTTTTCCGTTCGTAGTCAATACGATGATATTATTAGTTTTTGGTTCTATCCCAAGGTTTGAAATTTCTACCCCAGTTTGTATTTTCACACCGCCATCTTTTAAATATTTTACCAGTACATCAAGAACAGATTTTGAGCTGTCGGACACTGGGAATACTCTACCTTCGTTTTCTTCCTTGGTTTTCATTCCCCGCATATTAAAAAATTCTAGAGTATCTTTTACGTTAAACTGTGAAAATGCACTTGCAAGAAATTGATCGCTTTTTTTGTATTTTAAAAGTAATTCCCGAGTTACTAATTTATTGTTAGTTAGATTACACCTTCCGCCTCCAGTTATTAATAATTTCTTTCCTAATGTAGCATTTTTTTCGAGTAATAAAACAGAGCGACCCCGTTCTGCGGCACGCCCCGATGCCATCATGCCGGCTGGTCCCCCACCAATTATTACAACATCATACATATTGTAAGCTTAACATAAAAAAGAGCCAATTTGGCTCTTATAATTTTAATTAATTAATAACTTTCATCCTTAATTTCAGTCGTTGGATGTATAATTAAATAATTATAAAGTCTTTTATCCCAATCTTCTTGCGTCTCTTTCTTTTGTCTAATAAGAGTAGCGGTACAACACCCGATTGTGTAACAAGTTATGCGATAGAGCGAATCTAGCCCATAATAATCAAAGCGAACATCATGAGTAGAACATTCCTTATGATTAATATCACCAAAATATTCTTTCATGCAACGTGAACAATAACGTATCATCAGAACTTCGTCTCCAGGGTACATAAGTCCTCCTCCTAGTTAAGAACTTAAAATAGGATAACATGCAAATAGACTAAATGCAAAAATATTTATTAAGTAAAACCCGCTCAAACATATACTCATGATTGAGCGGGAAACATTAAATGCTTATAAAATTATTTGCCAAAATAGTAATATGGAACATGAAGCTCATTGAAGCTAAGCGGTATATTAAATAAAATGATAGCAATGCTAGTTTTTTTATTTTATTTCAACACGATAAGTAGAAAAAATTGGCCGATGATCGCTTAGGTTTGGTATTTCTTTTGCATCTCCTCCAGCAAGCGGAGTAATAATGGTTCTTGAACCAGAACGATAAAATAAATTATCAATATATTTATGATATTCTTGCGACCTTGCATTTATCTCAAAGCTATTTTTTAGTTTTAAGGAATCTAAAAACCATTTAAGATCTTCTGGTCGTTCATTAAAATCTCCTCCTATTATTAGCCCATTTTCTGATCTGACTCTTTGATTGATATCCCTTATTAGAATATCTAATTGATTTATACGAACTTTGTGAGCAAGATTATTACCTCCTGAATTAAGATGAAGATTGTAAACATAAATATTCTCTCCACTTCGAAACAAAAGATGAACAAACATAAATCCTTTAGTTACAAAACAATTGTAACTATCTAAAAACCAACCCGTACAAATGTTTCCAAAAGACCTATGCCCAGTGTCTAAAGTTGTGGCATCTATTTTGTTATTAATTACTACGAGTCCCGATCCACACGATCCGCAAATTGGCTTTAAAATATATTGTAGAAAACTAAATCGTGATGGATTTCCAAAAAATATAGAATTTGAATTACGGGTCAATAAATCTGGATAAGAAAAATTTTCCTGAATAAGAACCACATCATATTTTACAAGGTATGGATTTATTGCTTTAAGGCGCGCGGGTGTATCATCGTGCGTAATAAAACTTGGTAATCCGTGTGTGTTGTAGGATATAATCGAAAATTCTTCACTGGTGTCTTTGGAGTTTGCAGGACTAGTCAGAAATAATAATACAACAATACCGAGCAAAGTGGCACTTTTTCTTTGCATTAGCCTTTTCCTTTTTCAAGCTTTCTAAATTTATGCTAACACAGCGAATACAGATATGTCTACTATAATTATCTTAACTGTCAAATTCGTGTACTGGTTGCGAAATAACCAGATTTGTATTCGGGACAACGTATATAAACTGTAAGCGGTCCAATTTCGTTAGAAAGTATCCACACGGCCGCGTAGCGAATAACACCATAGCGTGCGCATTAGATGATTTATAAGAGCTATTTTCTTCTGTTAGCCCAGTTAGGATATTTTTCTTTTAACTCGCTTATCAGATTATCTGGCAAAATCTTATAAATAGAAAACCAATCATTAGCGATTTGTTCTTGAGCTATAGATAAAGCAATTCTGCCATCGCAAACTTCCTCGCGCAAGTAATTTGCTACAATATTCTTTTCCCAAAATCCTGGGAATGGCTTCGCGGCCTTAGGCCATAAATTTTCTATATCATTGTTGCCGCCTAATGAAAGCGGAATTAAATGATCAACCTCATAACTTCCAAATGGTTGTGGGTATGAGATACCATATTCTTCAAACACTAGCCTTTTGAGGCTTGTTGGAACGTTTCGAACAGTTTTAGAGTAACCTTTAATACAAATTTGATCTTTAGTTGTATTAGGAAAAATCGCGCCCGGAGTACAGTCTGAATCTGGTAACGGACCTCTAGCCCTGCAATCAATATTTTTTATTCTTTTATTGAGATTTAGCGATTTTTCTTCTCCTCCCAACAATGATGCTAGCTGTGAGTTCCTATAAATTTCAGGCCCACTTGTCTCAAAATAGGCATTATAAAAAATAGCAACCACAGCTACTGCCAATATCCATCGCAGAATATTTTTTGGATGTAGATTCATTTTTTAGAATTGTACAACAAAAAATGTTTTATTTACAACAAATATTTACCAAATAAAAAAATCGCTCAAACTATTATTACATCTTTTCCGTCACATTCTCTAGCGAGAGTATCTAAAACTATTTTTATCCTTTGGTAAACATCAACGATACTTTCCCCCTGTGGAGGTCTATATAAAAATGGTTGTGTATTATAAAACTTTTTCTGATCTGAATAATTTTGATCTCTTTTTGATGGAGTCATAACATTAAACAGTCCCCCCATCTCGCTCTCTTAGATTAAAGTCTATCATCCAACTTGCATCTTTTATATCTAAATGAGCTGCGGTTTGCATTGCTCTAACATTATTTGAAACCAGCGTTCTATCAAAAAGTGTAAATTTGTTATTTTGTAGCCATTGCCCCGCCTTTTTTTGCTTGACTAACTCCTAAATCGGTAAGGGCATATTGTGATTCATGAAGACCCAAAAAATTCGTCAGTTAAAAAAGACTCATCCCCACTTTCTTCGAATTTTTTTCTTGCAAGATTACCTTCGGATTGGCCATGTCGCACAAGAAATAAGTTTTTTGGCATTCCCATAGTATTTATACTATATAATTTTATTTTTTTTAAATCAACTATTTAATGAAACAATCAGATATATAAAAATATTATTGTTTATTCTTATTATCTAAATATTTTTTCGCAACTTTAACGGCGATATTTCCACCAGGAATAATTAGTCCTGTTGCATCCGCTCCTAAATCAAATAAAAAATCTTTATTTAGAATTTTACCCATATATTCTCTAAAAATACGTGCTCCTGTTTTTATTTCTCCAGTTAAACCATCTACTTCTACAATTGCTTCTTTATTTTTAGATATCCACTTAAACTGATATGCGTAAACTGGATGATAATATAAATCTACGCATGTTACTTCAACACTCTCTTCAATTATTTTATCTGCTTGAATTCCCTTAATCATTTTGGCCAAAGAGTCTCGCATAATTGCAGACACTCGTGCAACTGGTGGCACCATAATTGATTTTTCTGGTACTAATTTTTCTAATTCTCCTGTAACTAGTTCTGGAGTTAATGATAAATATTTTTTAAGATCGGGCGTATTTTTATTTGTAACTCCATCAACAAAAACTTCTTCCTCACCCTCTTCACTGCAATGCTCCATAACAGACAAAGGAAACTTCCCACTTAGAGTTGTATAATCTTTTTCTTCAAATGTAATAGATTTTACTTCAAGACCCATTACTGGAACTTGGTAGATTGCTGTACGGTCATAGACATATTTTGATTTTACGAGAACATGCCAAAATGGTTGGTATCGATGTTCGTCATATAATAATTCAAAATCATCGTCTTTGGCGCGCGAAAAGAAACCAGTAATTTTACTTGCCATATCAAAAGCACTCATCTTTTTATCCCAAGCATGTTTTTTGGCTTCTTCTGGCGAAATCTTATCTTTAAGCAAAAAAATGCGTTGTTCCGCCACCTGTATTTCCATATTGATATATTATAGCACTTAAATATAACAATAGCACATCAAATAAAAAAGCCGAATTATTCGGCTTAGCTCATATCTACTAGAATATCTATTCCACAATTTGGGCAATAAAATATAACAGTGGTAAATTCATGTTCTGGATTTTTATCATATGCATCTTCGTGCATCCAAATCTCATCATCTTTAAGAGGAGGAACAAATGGATTTTCCTTAGTGCAAGTTTTTTTATTAGTTCGCTCCACGACAATCGGAGGCATGAATCACCTACTTTCAAATTCTATTCATAATCTAGCACAATTCATATCAAAAATAAATCAAGGTTCATTGATCTTACGACCAACTGCGTAAATAACGTGCAAATATTATGAATCCTGTAAAAACGAGCCCGGCAAAGAACATGGTTGGAATTCCCAGCAACAAACCCATTGTGGTTATACCAATGGGCGCTACCAGAGCAAGCAGAAACTGTTCATTTTCACTCATATCAGACCTCTTTATCTTTGCGACTATAAATCTAATTTCTATTTAGAATATAGCATAATAAAAAGATTTGAACAATATTTATTACACTGTGAACAACGTTACTCGTGGTGAGCGTGTCGAACCAGAACCATAATTGCGCAATCGGACGGGTTTTATATACCTGATTTGAGAGCGATAGTTTAATTACCCTGCTACTCCTTCGGCAATGCTCAGGGCAAGTCTCCATTGTTTGTTGCGTGGGCTTTAAAACATTAGAACCTATTTAGCGAAAATAGTTGATTATTTTGCATTTAGTAAAGCGACTGTCTAATAAAGAAAAGAATATAAAGTTAGCGGGTAATTACCTCAATAGATCCAGTGAGCAAGTAATTCCTTTTAAATTTGTAACAAATTTCTTCATTTCTTCTTTGGCACTTGGAGTTCTTGCTCCTATATTCAAAAAATATCCGTTTTTTTTAGTTGGTATGTAATAATTTATAAAGAAATCATCTGGTACATCAACAGGTCTTCCAATCGATTCTTCTACTACTAATAAGCTTCTTTCACCGCCTAATTCTATAAAATCATTATAAAAAACACCCCTATTTGTTTTAGAAAGAGAGTTGACTAGCTGTTGCTTCCTTTCTATAAATTGAGCTGGTGTTATGTCGATATTATTATAACTTATGCGTGAAATATAAATTGGTGGAGTTTCTTTAGAATCTTTATCGAAGATAGTAATACTGGAGTTTTTTAATTCCATATTACTACTAATTGTTAAATGTTTTGGATATTTAAATACTATATCTTGATTTGCGCTACTAAATAGTTGCCATTTATCGGCCACACTGCAATTATCTTGGCTTAATGCTTCTAAGACCGCTACAACTTCATTATTCTGACTAATGGTGACTTTCCGCTCTTCAATATCATCCAGTCTTAAATTCTTAAAATAATAAAATCCAAAACTAATGCCTATTGCAACAACCAAAACAATAATCCCAATCACTGCGACTGATGCAAAACCCTGTCTGCCGTTAGGCATGACTTTATTATTTCTCATGCTTTTATTATAGCATACCATTAACCTGCTGATGTGGATAAAGCTCGCCTTACCATTTTTCATGAAAGCTCTGTCATCCACAAAGGGTCATATCAAAAAGCCATCCATCAGCTGACGGACGGCTTTTTGAAAGTGCTCCGAGGGTTATTGGCTGTACGAACTTGTATCATAGAAGAAAAGTTAGAGGAATTGTGATAACGCCTGGATTGCATGCTATCGCAATGTTATTATTGAAGTGATATTATATAACATATGAAAAAAATATTTATTTTGTTTTTATTTAGTTGTCTTTTATTACCAAACTTAGTTCGAGCTGAAATTCCTTTTGGAGTTACCCCGAAAGAAATAACAATAAGCGGGTCTGTCATACCAACTGAAGATGAAATAAATTTGGTTGGTTTTTTGCGTAGTTCCGGCAAAATAACCGATGATTATGTGTATGCTGAGGGTAACCGAATCGGGGTCAAAATCGGCTCAATAGATTATTCTATTAATTTTTGGAATGTCGGGAAAATGGGTGGCACTTCGGGATACCTCTTTTGGAAAAAAGATTACAGCAAGGCCGTCATGTATCTGGATTACAATGTCTCAGAAAATGGTTCTGTAATTGGTGAAGGTAAGGAATGGAAAGAAATGCCTGGTCAACCATTTTGGCCAATGGAACCGGCAACAAACGAGCCAAAAATAAAACAAGCATCCTGTGTTATGGAATTTTCAGGAGGACCGACTGGCACCTTTCTTGGCACATGCAATGACGGTTCAAAAATTTCTGGACGTATTATGTCAGGAAATTCTATTATATTTGATAAAATACAAAGAACGACAAAAAAAGATGAGGTGGAACTCGCGCTTATTCCAGTTACAGGAACAGCTCTTCGATTAAACGGAGAGTTTTCTGATTGGAAGATGGATGAATCTGGGCTCGTTGATAGTGGAACTCGCTTCAATTCTCTTTCCGGACAAGTAGAAATTCGTCATGATGCAGACAAAGATGGCTGGAAATCCGCACAACTTGAATCAATAATGTATGTTGATGACCACATAAAAACTGGCGAGGAGAGTGAAGCGATTTTGAGTTTTGCCGATATGAGTACTTTTGTAATGAAGCAAGAAACCGAAATTGTCCTAAATGCCCCACCAAGCAAAGAGAACAAACTTAAATTGGTAACTGGTAAGGTTATGGCGAATATCAGGAAAATGATGAAGGACGGTTCAATGGAAATAGATATGAGTCAGGCTGTGGCGGGTATTAAAGGTACGCGATTTATTTTAACCGAGGATGGTACTGAATCAAAAATAGAAGTTACTGAAGGGGTAGTGGCTTTCAAATCTAAAACGAGCGGACAAGAGGTAAATGTTTCTGCTGGTGAATCAGTCGTTGCCACTATTTCAGGATTGAGTGAAAAAACTACTTTTGATGCAACGGTGGCAGATAACGAATTAGTCAAGGAAACCAGTGTTACAAAATCCCCTTCAACTAATGTAGAATCAAACAAAAGCAATAACACAGGAAAAATTATTGGTTTCGGTGTTATTTTATTTGCAATAATTTTGGGTGTGATTTGGAAGATAAAAAAATAACCTCATAAATTAAGGTTATTTTTAAGTGCTTGCACTAAGCTTGTCGAAGTGCTCGCCTGGCAGTCAGCGTTTCGAACTTTTGACTGGATGGGTGCAGTGGGAGATTTGGAGACAACGATTAAAGAGATTAAGCACCTGTTGGCGTTAGTATAAATAAATTTCAAATAATATCGTCTATATCGTCAGAATCGTCAGATATATATTAATTTACCATTACGATACTTACGATATTATTATTTATTAACTAAAGTATAAAATGTTGCTTTGGCTTTGCCTTGTTTTATAATAACACCTTTATCAACTAGTCTTTTAAAATCAAGTATTTGTGTAGAATGCGCTCGTTTGGTTATCTTGCTATATTCATTCTTGGCAATAGAGCCGTGTTTTTTTATGTATTCAATAATTATTTTCTCATGCTCTGCCAGTCTCATTGGCACAATAGAAGCATTGAGCAATTTTTGCACGCGGAGCAATTCATCAATAATGCCGTCAGTAAAGTATATGAGCCAGTCGGTAAAATCAATTCTCGAAGACATTTCATAATAATCGCCAAGCACACCTACTTTAGCAAAATATTTTGAAACATTCTGATTATAATAATTTTCAAAGCTAAAAAGCTGGAAAGTATCAAGACCCATACGCGCCAAGAGGTACTTAGTTATAAGTCTTGTCGTCCGGCCATTACCATCCATAAATGGGTGAATGACAACGAATTGTTTATGAAATATGCCAGCTAAAATCAGCGGGTCAGTCGAGTCAAATTCTTTTTCTAAATACGCGATGAGTTCATCCATTAGCCTCGGTACATCTTTGGCATTCGATGGAATAAAAGCAATCTGGCGTGTTTTTGGATTATTGACAACAACTTGTGCTTGTCGATATTTTCCTTGATTCTTCTTATCAATTAATCCATCTACGACCATTGCTTGAATATCACAGATAATTTTTTTGGACACCGCTGGTCCTTTTTTGAGTACGTTATTTAAACGATGTAGAGCCCTGTTGTAATTGAGAATTTCTTTTTCAGTGTCACGAATATGAGACGGGGCGCTCTTTAAAATTTTACGGACATCGGTGAGCGGGATAGGATTACCCTCAATACTGGTAGAGGCGTGAGTAGAAATGGCGTAGCTGTCCTTTTCAAACTTAGCGAGAACGAGGTCAGAAAATTTTTGAGTATTTAATTCACTAATCAAATTTTTGATCCGAACAATATTGTCTAAAAGATTGGTATTGAGTTGATAGCGTGGTTCAAACATAGTTGAATTATAGTCGATTGATAGTCGATTGTCAACATTATTTACAGTGAAACTCCCGCTCTTTCACACCCCCGTTCAAAACCTACACGAAAAACAACAATATCTGGCATAAAGCCAGATATTTTGTTTTTGCTCCACACTGTGGACCTGCCTGTCGGCAGGCAACACGTTACTGCGTCCTTCCGTAGCTCAAAGAGCGAAGGAGGAGAACCATAATTCAGCAATCCGAGGGGTTTTATATCCCTGATTTGAGAGCAAATACTTAATATTGGAATTAAATTCGCATTCTAATTACGAATTAACACCTAAATTTTCAGGTAATTTAAAACAATAAAAATGAGGGACAATGAGAGAATTGTTAATGGAATTATTTTTGATAAATACTTGCTTGAACGAAATTTATATAAAAATAAAGAGGGAATAAAATTCAAAATTAATACTGCAAGCGGTGCAAGCCACAAACCATAAAACATCGTAAACGTAATTATCATACTCGCTTCACCGCTAGCACCTAAGAACTTGGAAATAAAAACTAAAATAATAGAAAAAATATTCAACGCAACGTAAAGCAATAAAGAAAGGGCAAGATTTGATTTAATTAGCCAGCCATAACTATGCGTATTTTCTTCTATTTTTTGTTCTGATTTAGAAAATAGAAAGGAAGAAGCAAAACTTAAAAAAAGCGCAGAAAAAACGACAAATAATAATACTAATTTATCTTCACCATCAAAAGGGCCTCTGAAAGGATTAGCTAATGCCACATATGCAGCGATTATAAAGAAAAACAATGTTACCCCATTTAGTAGTTTATTAGCCATAAGTTTATCGTTTTATATTTAAAAATTAATTATGAAATATATTACCACAATTGATGCAAAACCCTGTCTGCCGTTAGGCATGACTTTGTTGTTATTCATCTCGTTTAGAGATATCTCACTGTGAATGAGCTTAAATCATTAATTTTAATAATTGCCGACATTTTGTTTTTGTTTAGCATTATATATATAATTTCAATCCCATTATCTCTAACGGGACAAGTGCTTTTATTATAGCATTTTACTTACCTACTAGTGTGGATAAGATTACTGTGTCGCTCACTACAAATTTATAATTATTTTTGTAGAGTTAGTGAGTTATATTTGAAATCTATATTTAGCGTATATCCAAATCTCCTTAACAGGCTTACGCCAATTATAGGTATACCTTGAGCAATCAAAACACTTACCACATTTGCAGATCCTTCCATTGAAACCAAAGCGAGTGAAGCTTGCATATTAACTGTTTTTTCATCCGCTAATGTAACGGGCTCTGTGTGAGTAGTCTGCAAACCTAACTCAAAGGCTTTTTCTGGAGATATTTTTAATTCTCCAGTAAATCCAGTATCAACAAGTGCAACAATTTCCTGAACGCCCAGCTCCCAACCCACAATCAAAGAGATGAGTGGTCTATTTTGATGAACCACACCTTTAATCATAAGCTATTAAGTCCCAAACTAGCTAAAGTTTCTGCGGCAGAGAATCCAATTTTGACAACGTAGAAAACTTTATTAGGATGAGCTTTTCTTGCTAATTCCACCGCCTCACTACTAGTGGCACCAACATAAGTATTTTTACTTTCTATGTCTATAGCTAAAAACTTTCCATTTTGAACTGGTTCATATTGAAGTCTAATCGCTTCATATATCTTTGCACCATCTTCTGCTATCTTCTGGATATTAGCATTTTTAATTATTTCTTCAGTGTTGTTATTCATAGGCAAGTTTCTAAAAGTAATGCGCTATTTAATAAATTAACTATAACAATAATGTACAGATAATACAATATGATAAAAGTTTCCCGCATCTATAAGGATATTTAATCTTTCCATGTTTGTTATTGTACACTAAAACTGAAAACCCGCACACTCCCTTTCGGGAGGCGCGGGTGACTTTCAATAAAACTTTAACTAAATGCCTATCAAAAGTCAATGGTGATTTATGTGGATAACTATATATGTTCAAATACAAAACAATGCGTTCGAACCTAAAACTACGCTTGCAAACACTAGTAAAACCAATACTAATAACGACAAAATCGAAGCTTTTGCCTCGGTTTGTACTACTCTACTCACGGCAGTGGACGATGTTCGAACGATATTGTAATATCTTTCCCAATCTAATCTATTAACTATATTTTTTATAAATTGTTTTGTTGGGTATTATATTTAAAAGTTCTCACAATCACATCAATAGCATTTAACCCGACTTTAGGGATTTTTGCAGCACTTCTCAGATTAAGACTATATATCAAATCATCTTTTATCCATTGTATGTCTACACCGCCAATATTAGAAGTTCCAGTAACTTTTACTGCATCGTCTACCAAATTCCCATAATCTATGCGATCAGCAGATGTTCCTGCAATTGTTATTTTTGTTGCATTATCATTGTCAAAACGTGACAATATTCGTTTTTGATCTTCTTTGATCATTGCATCCATGCCTTCACGAGTAACTCCATTTGCGATGTATAAAATCCGTATTGCAAAATCGGATCCACCTTCCTGGTCAATAAAACTTTTGGAATAAAGATATTCATTGTCTACTGTGTGATTTGGATAAGGAGAGTATGTGGTGGGATATTGAAATTCAAACGCAAATTTTGGATCAGTGTATGTTGAAAGCGTCTGTAATTCTTGCTCAACATTTCTATTGTTTAAATTATTAAAATAATATATTGCAAAGCTTCCGCCTATTGCAACAACCAAAACAATAATCCCAATTACAACAATTGATGCAAAACCTTTATTGTTTCTCATACTTTTATTATAACACTTTCTTAACCTGTTGTTGTGGATAAGATTATCCAACATTGCGTTTTGCCATTTCTTAAGTAAGTTCTAACTCCACGCTAAGGCAAAAAAATAACCAGCATAATTCGCCAGTTGGCGGACAGGATATTTTTAAGTGCTTGCACTGAGCTTGTCGAAGTGCTCCCCCGTTTACATCTTTTCCGAACTTTTCAATATATATCCGGCTGTTAGAACGAGTATGCAGAAGATGAAGCTTTTGGCATTTCTGCCACGAAAAACAGTTGCTATTTAAATTTTGAATCACACAACGGCTGAACTGCTTAATTAAATCTTTTTGACGTCGTGCGTTGCTTATTAATCCCTTGTCTATATTTATATATCAGATTTTATCGTGACCACTTAATAACCCTACACCTCGTCTTGCTATTGTTTGAAGTTTTAAAAGGAATAAGAAAGCTAAGTAAAAGAGCTTTGATGGAAGTGGGATAAAAGGTAATTTAATAAGCAACGGTAATTATTTCAGAATAGTGTTTTGATGGGTTACCGGTAGCTAGGATATCAGATTCAGTAAACCAATTAGCAGAGGACAATGAAACAATAGCGTATAGACATTCAATCTCATCACCCTCAGAGACGCCCGTGTTATTACCATAAGCAAGTATACCCTCTGACATGGGCCATGTAACAAAATTCCCAATTTCAAAGTTAGCTTCTCTTGATATTTTTGCGATAAATTCCCACGGTAGTAATAATTTAACAACTATAAGTTCATCTACTGGTGTATCTGATTGAAGTTGTATAACTTCATCATTTACTATAGCAGATTCTAAATCCCCAAACCAAGCAGCAAAGTGGTCCATCGTTAATGACTTTTTGGTTTTTATCATATTAACGTTAATAGATTTCGCATGGTCTTCAAGAACAGCAAATTCGCCAATACCATTGAATTTTTTAGTGACATATCCTCCCATTCCGTTTTGTGGTGTTGTAATATAGCCTATTTGTTTTGTGCTGTCATATAATTCCTTACATTTAGAGTTATATTCTACAGCTGTGGACACTAATTTAAACGTTGATGGAATGCCGTCTAACTGGTTTGCTCTCCCTATTTTAGAACTTGATGCGCTTGACGTTGATGGCATGATAACAGTGGGCGGTTTAAATACAGTTATCTCTGGTGCCTCCATGCTTCTAAGCACCGCGAAACTAATAAGCCCCACAACCAAAACAATAATCCCAATTACCGCAATTGATGCAAAACCTTTACTATTTCTCATAGCTTTTATTATAGCATTTTCATTAACCTGATGATGTGGATAAGATTATCCTGCCCCGGTATATCCTATATTAAATTTATCCACAATTATGTGCTTGACAGAGGTGGTGGATTTGTTATGATATTAATGTATTTTTAGGGAAAGGCACTTCTTAGGGTTTCGTCCTTAAGCGGTGCTTTTCTTTTTATACTCCAACTTATTCTGCAGATTATTCATAAACCATATCTTTTCTTTTGCCGTCTGTTTGAGTAAACTTGAACAATTTTCTTTGTCAGGACTTAATACAATTTTTAATTTATTGTTCTCGTATAAATATTGAACAAGCGAATAAAAATCACCATCACTTGAAATAATAACTGCTTTGTCATAATCGGACAGTTCAAGCGCAGCTCGCAGAACAAGATCTGCATCAATGTTCCCTTTAATTTTGCCATCGGCATCTGGTATCGTCGGCTTAAATTTCAAAATAAATCCCGCCTCCTGAAGACGATCATAAAGTGATTGGTTTAATGCCACAAAGCCGATAAATATGTATGCTTTTTTGACACCATATTTTTCAGCAAGATAGATTCTGAATTTTTGGTAATCCAGCTTCCATCCGAGTTTTTGAATACCCAGATTCAGATTTTGGCTATCTATAAAAGCATAATTGTTGTCTTTGGATATTTTCACCAATTTATCTTCTCATTACTGTCGTTCAAAATCAAGTGAAGGCGTGCGTAACAGTCAAAAGTAGGCGTAAATAAATTACTTTTCAAGGTTATAGCAGCTTATCACTACCAGATTAATAAGACTAACAAATAAAACAAAAATCCCATCTAGGGAAAATGCCCTAAATGGGGTAATTGTGCTCCCTCTGTACGACGAAATCCGAACATATTTTGAGCAGAATCCTGATGCCGACTAATCGCACGCTCCGCGTGCGTGGTGGCTTGAAACTGCATTGTACGCTCCGATTGCGTGGTGATGCGAACCAATGCGCCTCGACCGCGCTCGCGGACTCGCGCGGGCAAAAACCAAAAATTTTCCTTCCTTATTCCTTTTCCTCGGCGGGGGGTGTGGGGGGAGCCGACAAAAAATGGAAAGGAAACTTTTGGTTTTGCTTCGCCGCTAACATACTTGAATTATAGTACAAGATTGTTTGAAAGTGCAATATCTCATATGCTATAATTATGTTGATAAGTAAAAGACTTGGGGATAACATTAAAAAAATCAGAACCCGTAAGGGACTGTCACAAGGCGACATTTGCCGAGCGCTTGATATGGATAGAGGTTATATGAGCGCTATTGAAAATGGAAAGAAAAATATAACCATTTCTCAATTGGAACGATTGGCGCAAGCGCTCGACATTTCTGTTGATAAACTGTTAAAATAAATAAATGGAAAGATTTTCATTTGAGCAAGCGGAAATAGAAGAAGCTAGAATGAAGGAGAAAATTGAGTCTGGTAAAGCTAAAAATTATCCAGAAGCTGAGGGGCAGGTTGCAGAAGAAATGGCACAAAAATTTCTTTCTGAACACAAACCAGATCCAGAAGTCGAAGGTATTTTAGGAAGAGTTAATTTCCCCCTGATACAAAAATTAATCGCAGACCGAGCAGTGAAAGCTGGGATTTCTAGAAACAAAATTAATTTTGTTGGGAAAGAAAGAATATACCAAAACACTTCTTTGCCTCTCGGCCAATTTGTGGATGAGGGGAATCTAATAGGAATTTACTTACCCGCTACCAAGAACTCAGAGTATGCGGGAGCACGAGAACGAAATAGCGAACTATATGGATCTAGAGAGATAAAACTAATTCATATGCTTATTCACGAAGAGACGCATGCCGCCAGTCGACATTTATGTATCTCGGCATTGCCAATGTTGGTGGATCCAAGTAGCGATGAATTTGCGAAAAGATGGTTGGAGGATCCTAGGGAGCAGGAAAGTTTCCCAAACTTTATGGAGTTACATTTACGAAGTAAGCAACTAGAAAAAGAACAAGTGAGAAAATATAAACAATCCGGCTATGCTCGTAATATCTTAGACGAAGAGGAAAAAGAGATATATTTTCCTAAGGAAGGCGTTAGTCAACCGAGCAGATATACTTTATTTGGTGTGTTGAACGAAGGTGTCGTTGAGAAACTCGCAAGGCAACTCACTCTTTTATATTTACCACAGTCGGGCATGCCTAAAGATGACATTAATCAATACAAGAATAATATTGAGGGGAAACATGACGAGTTGGTCTATAGTTATGAAGTAGCATTAATAGATGCCATTGTCAAAAAAATAGTGAGTGTTTCGCAAATAAATGAAGACGTGGTATGGGGTGCGCTCGTTCGAGGTCTGTTTGAGGGAGAAACTTTTTCTGATCCTGAAGTTAAAAAGTTATTTGAAGAAACTTTCGGTTCGGATTTCCTTGTGGAATTGAGTCAATTGCAAATAGGGCTTTTCGCCAGCTATGATAATTCTATGAGAAAAATTCTTGAGAAATACGGTTTACAGAAGCCAACAAATGAACTTGGGAAAGAAGGAATATAATTTATTGTTTTTAGGGAGCAATCCCCGCCGTTTTATAATTTTTCCTAAAAACGGCGGAGATTTGTGCGCGCACAGGGCGGGCGGGGCAAGCACATATAGATTTGTTTGTGCCTTAGCACAATCCACTTATTGAGTTACCGCTACCAGTGAACGAAGCCGTAGAGTTTCAAGCTACCACTAAACACCGAGAGAAAGCGTCTCGTCTCGCCGCAAGGACGGAGAAATGAACAACGCCAAAGAACCACAAATGATATAATGAAAATGTTCATTTCGTAGTCTGAAGTGGCGAAGCAAAACCAAAAGTTTCCTTTCCATTTTTTGTCGGCTCCCCCCACACCCCCCGCCGAGGAAAAGGAATAAGGA
>JAUXUB010000020.1 GCA_030680955.1 bacterium
TTTAAAAATCAAAATGCAAAAATCAAAATTTATGAAGTTTGAAAATTACAAAGTAATTTTCAAACAACCAGAATTTTTATTTTTGATATTTAATATTTGATTTTGAGCGACGCGATTTATGCAGGTACGTTCTTCAGTCAAAAAAAGGTGTAATAATTGTCAGATCATTCTTCGCAAAGGAAGGGTATTTGTAATATGTAAGATTAAGAAACACAAACAAAGACAAGGATAGCCAAATTTTGTAAAACAAAATTTGGAAATCCTAAATTCTAAACACTAAATCCTAAACAAAATAAAAATAACTAAAATGCAAACTTTTTAAACATTTGGATTTAGAGTTTTGAATTTGTTTAGAGTTTAGGTATTAGAATTTAGAAATTTAAACAATTATGCGTATTTCCGGAGTAAATATACCAGACAATAAAAAGATTAATATCGCACTTACCTATCTTTATGGAATAGGGCCTTCAATAGCTGGTCAGATTTTGACTGCTACAAAAATTGCGGATAAAAAAGCCAAAGATTTAACAACAGATGAAATAGGGAAAATTCAGTCATATATAGAAAAAAATCTTAAAACAGAAGGATCGTTAAGGCAGGAAGTAAAACAAAATATAGAGCGCTTAAAAGAAATCAAAAGCTATGTTGGAATTAGGCACATAAGACGTTTACCAGTGCATGGACAGCGAACAAAAACCAATTCCAGAACTATTCGTGGAAATGTTCGCAAAACAGCTGGAAGCGGTAAGAGAAAAGTAGATTTGAAATAGTAATGCGAATATAACGAATATAACCGACGAATGAAACGAATAAAAATTCGCAACATTCGTTAGAAAATTTGTAACATTCGAATTATATTAAAATGGGAAAGAAAAAAGTTATAACTAAATCAGGAGGTGAGTCTGGCACAACTAGCGGAGCCGCAGGAACTCCCGGAGCCGTTGCTACAACTTCAAGCAAAAAAATAGAATCCGGAAAGGTTTATATTATTGCTTCTTTTAATAATATGCTTGCAACCATAACTGATGCCGGGGGTAATGTTATCGCCTGGAGTTCTGCCGGATCAATGGGATTTTCTGGACCAAAGAAAGCAACACCATTTGCGGCTTCAAAAGTTATGGCCGCGCTTGCCGAAAAAGTTAAAAAGACAGGCCCTATAAATATAGACGTAATAGTTCGTGGTGTAGGAGGTGGAAGAGACGCCGCTGTTAGGTCATTAATCAATCAGGGATTTAACGTAACGTCAATTAGAGACGTAACCCCAATTCCTCACAATGGTCCAAAACCAAAAAAACCAAGGAGAGTATAACTAATAAATTTAATTTAAAAATCAAAATGCAAAAATCAAAATTTATGAAGTTTGAAAATTACAAAGTAATTTTCAAACAACCAGAATTTTTATTTTTGATATTTTATATTTAATTTTAAGCGAAGCTATTTATGATCATACACGCTAAAGAAAAAAAAGAACGAGCATTAGGCGAAAAGCTTTTCTTAAAGGCGCATCGTTGTTCTTCTCCAAAATGTTCAATGATAAGGAGACCATACCGACCTGGAGTTCACGGCAAAAATCGCCGCAAGATTTCAGATTTTGGCACTCAGCTCATGGCGAAACAAAAACTCAAAATTACTTACGGAGTTAGTGAGCATAAGTTAAAAAATATTTTTAAAGAAGCATCTCGAAACCCAGCGGCTACTGGTGAAAAAATGATAGAACTTTTAGAGCGACGGCTAGATAATACCGTTTTTAGAGCGGGATTTGCAGATTCTCGTCCAATGGCTCACAATTTGGTTTCTCAAGGTCATATTTCTGTAAATGGCAAAAGAACACGAATCCCATCATTTATGATTCGCAAAGGAGATAAAATAGGAATACGTCTTGAATCACAAGAGCGAAGTTTTGCTAAAGATTTAAAAGAGAAAGCAAAAAGTATTTCGTTGCCAATATGGCTATCTCTTGAATCAGAAAAATTAACCGCAGAAGTAAAAGCAATTCCAAAAGAGACCGATATGATTTTTGATGTAAGCAGAGTAATAGAATTTTTTTCTAAAAATAACTAATCCCTCACTTAAGAAGGAGTGTGGGTTACAAATTAAATTAGTATTATAAAATAATTAATAATCAACCAATAACGAATATATTACGAATATACCAATAGCGAATTAGTATATTAGTACTCATTAGTTATTAGCAGATTTATGAAATATCAATACTTAAGTGAACCAGTCGTAATTAAAAAAATAAGCGAAGATACCTATAAAGGCATTTTTGAAATAGAAGGCCTCTACACTGGCTATGGGCTAACTATAGGTAATTCTCTAAGGAGAGCGCTACTCTCGTCTCTTCCAGGTACCGCTATTACACAAGTTAAGATAAAAAATGCTAATCACGAATTTGGTACATTGTCTGGCATGTCGGAGAGTGTATTAGATCTTATTTTAAATCTAAAGAGAGTCCGTTTGCATTCATATTCAGACGAACCACAAGTTATAACTTTGAAAGTTAAAGGTGCTAAAGAGGTAAAAGCAAGTGACATCGAAACAACATCAGAAGTTGTGGTAGTAACTCCAGACGTTCATTTGGCAACACTTTCCGAAAAAAGCTCTGAACTTGATATGGAACTTACTATAGAGAAAGGCCTTGGTTATGCTCCAATAGAATCTCGTAAAATGGAAAAATTGGGAGTTGGCGCAATTGCACTCGATGCCCTATTTTCACCTGTACTTAAGGTAGATTATAAGGTGTCCGATATGCGCGTTGGAGAGAGGACGGATTATAATAAAGTTGTAATAGAAATAGAAACAGATGGCACAATTACTCCTTCCGCCGCACTTCACAAAGCTTCAAATATTTTAAAAGATAATTTTGAAAAAATCGCTTCTGTTGAGATTGCAGAGTTTAGTGAAGAAGCTCTTGGTTTAACAAAAAAAGAAGATAAACCCAAGAAAACATTAAAAAAGAAAAAAGAATAAATTAGTAATATGAATACAACGAATATAGACGACGAATGTAACGAATAAAAATCAAAAATTCGTATCATTCGTTAGGAAATTCGTAACATTCGGATTATATAAGTATGCGTCATCACGTTCGCGGACGAAAATTTAATAGAAAAAAGGGAGAGCGCCAAGCCTTTATCAAAGGCTTAGTTTCTAATTTGGTAATTCAAGGAAAAATCCAAACAACAGAGGCGCGTGCTAAAGAACTTCGAGCAAAAACAGAAAAGCTTGTTACCCTTGCGAAAAAACAAAACCTACACGCTCTTAGACTTTTAATAGAACGTATTCCTAATAAGGCCGCGGCAACAAAGTTATATTATGAAGTTGCGCCACGTTATACTACAAGACCAGGAGGATATACAAGAATTAAAAAGACAGCCAAATTTAGAAAAAGAGATGGGTCGCGAGTTGCAACCATAGAGTTTGTATAATATAATGCTGAATGCTAAATGCCGAATGTTGAATAGGAATTTGCTTGAGCTTAATTCATAATTCAGCATTTATAATTTGTAATTGTTACCATGGATTTTATATTCGACGTAAAAAATAGACCACTTGGACGAGTAGCGACAGAAATCGCGGTTATTTTGCAAGGAAAACATACTGCGAAATATCAACCGAATCGTCCAGGCTCAGATAAGGTAGTAGTAAAAAATATCAAAGAGATTAAAGTAACCGGAAAGAAATACGATCAAAAAATATATTACAATCACACTGGTTACATGGGCCACTTAAAAGAAAAAACATATAAGCAAGTTTTTGAAAAACACCCGGAGAGAGTATTAGAGCATGCAGTTCGTGGTATGTTGCCAAAAAATTTTTTAATAGATAAAAGAATGAGGAGATTAGTAATTGAATAGATTAGTAATACGAATACAACGAATATAGACGACGAATGTAACGAATAAAAATCAAAAATTTGTGTCATTCGTTAGTAAATTCGTAACATTCGGATTATATAAGTATGGAAGAATCAAAACCAATCAAAATTAAAAAAACTATCTCTAAAAAAAGCGATAAAGTAGCTAAAGTTGTTAAAGACGCTAAAGAAGTAACCGAGAAACCTCGTAAGTATTTTGAGGCGGTTGGAAGAAGAAAAACAGCGATTGCACGTGTCCGACTTTTCAAGGGCGATGGTTCAATAATCGTAAACGAGAAAAAGTTAGAAGTTTATTTTCCTTCGAATCGTTATCAAAAAACAGTAAAATCACCACTTACCATTTTAAATATAGCCGAAAGTTTTTCTGCAACAGTTAAAGTCTCTGGTGGTGGCATAACTGCTCAGGCCGAAGCAATTCGTCATGGTTTTTCTCGTGCCCTGCTTAAATTAAACCCAAACTATCGTAAACGTCTTCGTAAGAATGAATTCTTAACTCGTGATTCCCGTATGGTTGAACGTAAAAAATATGGTCTAAGAAAAGCGAGACGTGCACCGCAATGGGCGAAGCGTTAGACGAGCGTTTCGGTACAATGTGCTTGATGAGCAAAACTGCAGTATTTACCGAAGAATCAAGAACTGGACGACCAAATTGGCTGTCCAGTTTTGTTTTTGAGTTAGAAAAGACCTATTTTATACCATCCCCAATTAACCACTACTCTTTTAATCTCGTCTTTGCGAGGAGGAACGACGAAGCAATCCAGATTTATCCCGTTATTTACTGGATTGCCGCGGGCTTCGCTCTCGCAATGACAAAAGTCTTATAGGAAGTGGTTAATTGAGGATGGTATTACAATGGTTTTGAATGCTTGATGGAATTAGAACACTATGTAGGTTGTAATTTTGTATTATGCTATTGTGTTATAATAAAGATAAGAGGGATATTACGAAAATTGCTTGATTATATTTGGAATATCTGTTAAAACTTTCATTATGCAATACCAAAAAGACAAGTTTATAAACGCCGTACTATTCTTCGCTAAAAATACTGATCCCAACAAGTTCGGGATAACAAAACTCGTAAAACTTTTGTTTTTTGCGGATTTTTTGCACTTTGAAAGGTATGGACGTCCGATAATAGGAGATGAGTATTATCATCTTCCAGAGGGACCTGTGCCGACAACTTCTTATGACCTATATAAAAGTACTTTCGAGAAACAGATAAAAACTGGACTAGAAAAATACATTAATGTAAGCCCAACTAAGGTTGGTTTGTATACGATAAATAAAATAGAAGCAAAAGAAGAATGCAACGAAGATGTGTTTAGTGATTCAGATGTAGAAGTGATGAAAGAAATTGCGAAAAAGTTTTATAATGAAACTGGTACTGGATTGGCTAAAATGACGCATGAGATACCGTTTGTTAAAGATACGCCACCTATATTTCCAATCGATTATATAAATGCTCTAAAGGACGAGGGAGATAGGGAATATATAAAAGATTTACAGAAAGAAGATCAATTAATTGAGAATGCATTGTCAGAATAGTTTGTTTTATGGAAGATGATCTGGCATTGCAAGAAATTAATAAGGGAGTAGTTATTCTCTGGAAGGACTTTGAGTTTTTTATAACTGGCGAAAGGAAAGATTCTCGATTTTTGATATTGAGTAATTGCCACCCCCAATTTAAGTCATTCTTGGCCATACGTGCTACTACAAAGACAGAATCTTACGAAAAATCTATAAATATTGTAAGAGAGTTTATAATCATTCCTCCAAATAGCGAGAAACCATTGCCGGCTAAATCTGCAATTGATCTCGGGAGAATAGAAATGCTTGATTGGGCAAAAATAAAACCACATTGGGGGAGTGAGGTTAAAATCATTGGTTCCATATCCGAAGAGCTGATTAATCGATTCGATAAGTTGGTAAATACCTCCAGAACGATTAGAAGAGATTGGAAAGCGTGGGTACTAAATTCTAAAAGAATATAGAACATTGAGCTAATTTTTGATGTAATCACCAATTATATAAATTAGGGGAAATTTGGACTTCCAAAATTTCTCCAACAATAACATTCGGCTTCTCAGGTGAGTAGATTTGGATATCGCCGTAGTTTTTATATTTTTCAAATCTTTCTAAAAATCTTTTTCTCTCTTTTTCTGCGTAACAATCACTCCAGCGACTAAGCTGGCGACGCACAATTTCTCCAACTCCCAAAAGTGGATCACGGGAAGGCAGAAGTAGTATGGATACTCCATTTTTTATAATGCTAAGATGTTTTTCTATTAAATGAGGCGAATTTTCATGGACCAAATAACCTGATGGGGTTGCAAATACTGTTTCTGCGGAACTTTCGGATATAAGCTTATCAACTAATTTAGAATTTTCTTCACAGTATTTTTTATAGCCAAATTCGTCGACGTAGTTCGGAATTAACTGGATTTGTTTGCAAAACTCCGCGTCAACATCAACAAATGCATAGTTTATTTTTGAGGCGAGCATTTTACCTATTGTAGTTTTACCAACGCTTGCCGGTCCGATGAAGAAAATTTGGCCGTTTTCCATCAGTAGATTATATCAGAGATTTAAATTTTTCCTAAAGTCCACCACGAATCATAGTTAAGCAACTTGTTCTTTGCGAAGTCAAATGGATGGACCAATATTTGTACTATTAATTATTTTTTGATATAATACTATCATGAATACAGTTACAATAAAAAAAGACGAATACCAACGTCTGAAGAAAGTAGATAAATCCTTCGGGCAGTTTTTGGAGTATTTTGAGTACGCTAAAAATATTGCTGAGGCACGCGAAGAAGCACGAAGCGGAAAAATCATATCTCAAGAAAAACTTTTTAAGAAACTTGGTCTTTAATGAAATTTCTCTATACTCATAAAGCCGTCCGTAATTTAGAAAATTTACCATTTGATTTACAAAAACGCATTGCAGAAAAGATGCGTTTTTATGCTGAACAAGAAAACCCGCTAGAGTTTGCGAAGCGGCTTGCCGAATCTCGTGAGGGAGAATTTCGATTTCGTATAGGTGACTATCGCGTGATTTTTGATATTGTTAAGGGCCATGTCGTTGTTCTCGCAATCAGGAGGCGGGATAAGGCATATGATTAAAATCTGTTACTAAACCCAAAGCTCACCACGTACCATAGCGAAGCAGTGGGCCAAGCGTTAGAAAAGTACCGTCAAATGGCGGTATTTTTTTATTGACATTTTTGCATAAAATATGTTAAAATATGGCGTTCCTTAGCAATAGAAGCCTCATAAATCCTGACCATTTTGGCAGGTGAGGGAAGAAGGAAAAAGGAAATGACAGGAAAAAAGATTGGTATCGGTCTCATGATCATGGTGTTAACACTTTTCGCGATTAACGTAGCGTGTGGTCTCGTGAGCTCCCAGAGCGATTTGGGGGTGGTTGCGGGGCTAGGAATCTTCATCGCACTCGCGGTTTTCTATGTGGCCCCAGCCAAGAAGTTCTATGGCTGGATCGTGAAGGTCGTAAACAGCGACAGCAAAACGATGATGATGGTTTTGGTTGCACTCACCGCCACCGTAATACTTGGCTCTGGCTGTGCTCGAATTGAGCCAGGAAGAGTCGGCATTAAGGTCCATCTCTACGGAGGAGACAAGGGTGTGGATGTAGAACCTCTAGGAGTGGGGATGACGGTGTACAACCCGATCTCGACGAGCGTCTACGAGTTTCAGACTTCCGTTCAGACGACGGCATGGCAGGGAGAAGAGGCGATCACTTTTGCGTCCGAAGGGATGGCGATCACGGCTCCGATTTCTCTGAGCTACTATCTCCAAGCCGACAAGGTGCCGGCGTTCTTCTCGAAGTTTCGGACTGATGATCTGAATGGATTCACTCACGGATTCCTTCATAACGTCGCTCGTGATGCTTTCAACGAAGAAGCCTCAACATACACCGTCGAGCAGATCTACGCGGCGAAGAAAGAGGAGTTCATCAATAAGGTGAAGGCAAGGGTGAATGCCACTACGGCCGACTACGGGGTCGTCATTGAGCAATTTGGTGTAGTTGGTAACTTCATTCTACCTCCCCAGGTCATGGAGGCGTTGAACAACAAGATCAAAGCCACCCAGGATGCTATTCGCGTCGAGAATGAACTGAGATCGCAAGAGGCGGAGGCCAAGAAAACTGTCGCCAAGGCGGAGGGCGAAGCGAAGGCCAGAACGATTCAGGCCAAGGCAGAAGCTGATGCGAACAAGATCGTGGCAGCGAGCATTACACCTGAGTTGGTTCAGTACCAGATCGCCTTGAAATGGGATGGTCATCGACCAATGGTCGAGGGCCAATCTGGCAATTTGCTCTTGAATCTTCCGTTGCCTACGGCGAGGTAATGCCAAAGTAGCACTCGAGCCCGAGGTTGTGTCTAAGAAGGCACGCCTCGGGCCTTTTTTTATTTTTCACGCAAATTCCTAAAGTTCACCACGGCCCATAGCGAAGCAATGGGCAAAAAGATAATATCAAAAATCCCCTTGAGGGATTTTATTGCATAAATTTATAGTATTGAATTCTAGTTTGTTAATATAAGTATATATATTTACACAATAAGATTATCTTGTTATAATGGCAGCATGAATCCCATTAGAGGCCACGGCTGCATAAATATTCTATACGGGATATAATAAAATAATTATTACAATTATTTAGGC
>JAUXUB010000022.1 GCA_030680955.1 bacterium
TGGTGTTATAACTGAAACAGATGAAAATAATAATATTACTTCTGTGGTTTTAGCTGGAAGCACTGAGCCAGTTTTAAATAGCGCAACAAATGGGAAAATTTGGGGACGAATTTGGGAAGATGTTAATGGCAATGGCGTAATCGACACTGGAGAAAAATATATAATTGAGCCCGGTGCAACTTGCGCAGGGAGTAACTCAATTTCAGTGTCGGGTGTTTCATTAATAGTTACCGGGCCGTTAAAACTTATAACCGGGCCTACTCTTTGTTATCCAGATACCACGCCTTATCCGTATTACAATACAGACTTTTTCTTAACGCCTGGTTCGTACAATATAGCGCTTAATGTTCCATTTGGTTGGGAAGTAACAACAGATCAAAAAAATGGAAAAACTGTTCAAGTTGTAGCAGGTCAGCCAACCTTAGAACGCTTTGGAATAAGAAGAACTTCATATACGGTAAAAATAAAATCGGTGAGCAGTCAAAAATGCTTAGATATTCGATCCGGTGATGAATACGTTGTTCAAAATACTTGCAATAATGTTGCTTCGCAAAATTGGAAGTTAGAAAATTCAGGCAATGGATATCAAATTAAAAATGTCGGGAATGGAAAGTGTATTGACATCAGAAGCGCTGCATACAATAATCAAACTCCTTTGATATCTTTCGGTTGTCATGGAGGATTAAATCAACAATGGACGCTTAAAAATTCTAATGCAAATAATCAATTAATTTCTGTTGCAGCACCTAATTATGGAATTGATATACCAAATTCTGCAACGAGCGATGGTGCGCAGGCGCAAATATACTTTTCCCATATTGGAACAAATCAACAATTTGTGCTTGATGTGGCACCTCTCATATTAAATGGGCAGGTTAATCTTAAGGCCAATGGTTTCGATGGCCCCATTACTAATGCACGAGGTGCGGCAGTTAATCTAACATGGACTACGTCAAACATAGGTACAGCTTCTTGTAGTGCATCAGGAGCATGGGACGGTAGTAAACCCTCACAAAATGCAGAAGGAATCAATAGCCAATATTTAACAAGCGATTCCGTATTTACTTTGACATGTGGAAATGTAAGTGATTCGGTAAGAGTAAATGTGATAGAACCAACAACCACGGTAAATATTAAAGCCAATGATTCAGAGGGTCCAATTACAGTTTTAAGTGGTGGTCAGGCAACGTTGAAATGGACTTCTCTTTACACTGGCGTTTCATCTTGTGTAGCATCAGGAGGCGCATGGAGTGGTACGAAATCACTCAATAATCTTGTAGGTGTCTCTACAGGACCGATTACTAGTACTTCAATATTCGTTATTACATGTGGGAATGTAAGTGATTCGGTAATTGTAAATGTAAGTGGCGCTTCAAGCGATTCTTCTACACAAGGTTATTTGAACACACTTGCAAGCATGCGTGAGATTTTGCTTAACATGTTGAAAAATCTTAAGTAAATTTTGGAAATGGCATATTAGTAAAATATTTCATCAATTTAACTTAAGTAGAAATATTTAATAATTCAGCTCATTTTCTTAAAATAGAAAATGGGCTGTTTTTGTATAATTTCACGATAATTTTCACTACCCGGTTATCCACACTACTCTTGCATTATATATTGCTTTTTGCTACTATATCTGTTAATATATAGTATCTTAAATATAGTCGTTTATTATAAATTTATTAGTATAAATTACTTTGAATCATGGGTTGGGAATCAAGAATCTAAAAAATTCTAAATTCTAAATTCTAAATTCAAGTTTTAAAGTTTATGGCAGAAAAAGAAAAATTTGATCGTACAAAGCCACACGTTAATGTTGGCACAATTGGTCATGTCGACCACGGGAAGACCACACTTACAGCGGCTATCACTCATGTACTCCACCTTAAAGGATGGATTAAGAAGGAAGAGTCGGTTGACCAAATAGATAACGCGCCAGAAGAAAAGGCTCGTGGTATTACTATTGCCTTACATCACAGCGAATATGAGTCTGAAAAGCGACACTACGCTCACGTAGATGCTCCTGGTCACGCAGACTATATTAAAAACATGATTACTGGCGCCGCTCAAATGGATGGCGCAGTGCTCGTTGTTGCGGCAACAGACGGCCCAATGCCTCAAACAAGAGAGCACATTTTGCTTGCTCGTCAGGTTGGTGTTCCTAGCGTTGTAGTTTTCTTGAACAAAGTAGATATGGTAGATGACAAAGAATTAGTAGACCTCGTTGAATCTGAAGTTCGCGAACTTTTAACAAAGCAAGAATTTAATGGAGATACTGTTCCTGTTATTCGTGGTTCAGCTCTTAAAGCATTACAAGCAAAATCAGCGGATGATGAAGATGCAAAGCCAATTCTTGAGCTGATAAATGCACTAGATACATACATTCCACAACCGGTTCGTGAATTTGATAAGCCATTTCTTATGCCTATTGAAGACGTATTTTCTATTGAAGGACGCGGAACAGTTGTTACTGGACGAGTTGAGCGTGGTGTTGTTAAAGTAAACGAAGAAGTTGAAATAATTGGACTAAAAGCAACAGCCAAAACAACAGTAACTGGCATAGAAATGTTCCAGAAGCTATTAGATGAAGGACGAGCAGGAGACAACGTTGGGATACTTTTACGTGGTACCAAGAAAGAAGATGTAGAGCGCGGTCAGGTTGTTGCAAAACCTGGTTCAGTTACGCCACATACCGAATTTGAATCCGAGGTTTACATTCTCTCAAAGGAAGAAGGCGGAAGACATACTCCATTTTTTAAGGGTTATAAGCCACAGTTTTATATTCGCACAACAGATGTAACTGGCGAAGTTCAATTACCAGAGGGAACAGAAATGGTAATGCCAGGGGACACAATTAAATTAAATATTAAATTAATTTCACCAGTAGCACTCGAAGAAAAACAGAGGTTTGCTATTCGTGAAGGAGGTAAAACTGTAGGCGCGGGAGTAGTTTTAAAAATAACAAAATAATTATTATAGATAATTTATAACCGTTAGTTAAGTTATGAGTTGTTATTAGGTCATGGCCAAGAAAACAGATACACCTTCAAAATTGCGATTAAAAATCGCTGCATATGACCATAAGCTGATAGATAATTCCTGTAAACAGATTATCGAAACTGCGGAGCGTAATAGTGGAAAAGTTGTTGGTCCAATACCACTCCCAACCACTATAAAAAAATATACTGTAAATCGTTCTACATTTGTTCATAAGGATTCCCGCGAACAGTTTGAATTACGAGTACACAAAAGATTAATTGATATTTTAAATCCAAACCAAAAAATCATAGAATCGCTCTCTAACCTAAATTTACCTGCCGGGGTTGACATTGAGATAAAAATTACCTAGTATTATAGGTATTAACCTAAAATATTAGGTGATTGGAGTAGCATTTCCAGGCGAAAACCTCGGGCTAATCCTCGGGGTTTTTTAAATACAGAGAGCAATCGCGAATATTCGAATACTAAACAAAATATACCAATAAAAATAACATTATATATAGATTGGGATTAGTATATTTAGTTTTCGATTAGTTATATTAGTGATTACTCCCGAGTTATGAAACTAAAAGGCACAAAACTTAAAATGACTCAGATTTGGAAAGATAATATTGTAATTCCGGTAACACCGGTTCGTTATGATCTAGGAAAAGAAGAGCTCACTTTTAAGGTTGGGGATTATATAAAAATAAACGGCATATCAAAAGGTAAGGGTTTTCAGGGCGTGGTAAAGCGTCATGGTTTCCATGGGGGACCTAAAACTCATGGTCAAAAGAATAGACAGCGAGCACCTGGCTCAATTGGTAATACAGCCGCTCAACGCGTT
>JAUXUB010000033.1 GCA_030680955.1 bacterium
TATTGGAGTAGAGTGAAAAATCTTTTTTCCCAAAAATTTTTTACTCAATACTTGCAAAATAACTGACAACGACTCCCCCATTAAAATTATTCCAAATAATGGAAGTAATAGTTCTGTGTGCGTAAGAAGCGCCATAACGCCAAGTGTTATGCCGAGTGACATAGAACCCGTATCTCCCATAAAAAACCTTGCTGGATAAATATTAAACCAAAGAAAAGCAAGCAGTGATCCCATTACGACGCTTGAAAAAGCTGCAAGGTCATATCTTCCAAGTGCAAACGCAACGACAGTAAGCGCGCCAAAAGCAAAAAGTGATACGCCGCCAAGAAGACCATCTAATCCATCTGTTTCATTGGCTGAAAAAGCACTTGCGGTAACAACAAAAATTGAAAATGGGATATACCACCAACCTATAAAATAATTTTTATCCACAAATGGTATAGAAATCGAATTGAAGTCTAATTTAAAATAGAACCACCATGCTCCCAAAACTGCTATTGCAACAAAAAGAAATATTTTATGAATAAGGGATAATCCCCCACCCTTCGGTCCAATTTTAAATACTCCAAGAAAATCATCTGCTAAGCCAATTAGTCCTGCGCCAAATAGTGCTGCAAGTGGCAAATAGGTTTCTGAGCGATTTATAAAATTTAATTTATACATGAATCCCTCAGCATCAGCAAATAGACTAAAAATCCAAAATATTAAAGCGAGAATTATTGTAGTTCCCCAAATTATTACACCTCCCATTGTTGGTGTACCTCCTTTTTTTTCATGAAATTTATGAAAGACTGGCGCAGATGAAGCTAACCTCACTTGTTTTTTTAATGCATATTTATCAAGAATCCTACAAACAAATGGAGTTAAGGAAAGCGCAACTAAAAAAGCTACGATAGCAAGCGTCAAAATTCTTATAGCCTCAAATAATGGAACTGATTGCATAAATCGCTTCGCTCAAAATTTAATATTTAATATCAAAGATTAAATATAAGGTGTCGCTTCGCGACTTTTAAATATAAACTGTTCCACAGTAACACCTAATTTTTAATATTTTATTTTTAAATTTTGATATCGCTTATTGGGAATAAGCGTCAAACCACTGCATTAATTTTTTTGTCTCTAAAAATCTATCGTCTGCACCCAATACTATAGTTATTACTTGACTGCCCGAACGCGAAAATATCGAAATTAAATTCCCCCCAGAATCTATAATAAATCCTGTCTTTCCGCCCAAAAAATCTTTTCTTCCAACAAAGGAATTAATATTTCTTATAATTATACTAGAATTCATTGATTTATCCAATATTTTAATTTCAGGTAATGTTGAATAAGAAAATATTTCGTTATGTTTATCCCAGATATAATAAGCGAGTATTTTTAAATCATAAGCTGTGGATTGATTTAATACTGATAAACCAGTCGCTTCTACGTAATATGTATCATGCATTCCTAATCGAGCCGCTACAAGATTCATCAAATATACAAACTTCTTTTTACCTACAAATTCCTGTATTGCAGTGGCTGCTTGATTGCTCGAAGTTACCATCATTGCTTTGATTAAATCTTCAATTTTAAATATTTTACCAGCACTAAGAATATCTGATGAACCTCCGACATTAGACGCGTTTATGCCAACTGTAATATACGTATCTGGCGCTACCTCCTCCAATGCCACAACGGCGGTCATAAGCTTTGTAATAGAAGCTATGGGCCACCTTTTGTCTAAAGAATATTCTGCAACGTTTTCATTCCTATTGATATCCCCTATTAAAAAGGCAGTTGCGTCAACGCTTGGTACTTCGATTGTTTTTAAATTTGGTAGCTTCTCTACGCTAGATGACAAAGTTGTAGAACCCGTATCAATTGCTCTAAATTCTTCTTTTGGAAAATTAATATCCTTTTCCGGCAAAATAGAACTATTTGCTATTAGAGATGCTGTTTTATATTCAGAAATAATTTGCGCTTCAATTTTATTTGCAGTCATTGAAACACTAGCAATATTTTTTCCTATAATAATAAAAAGTATAACTATTAAAGTAAAAATTGTTTTAAGTGCTCGTTCATTCATTTATTCCTTTGTCATTTTTTAATTCTTCGGTAATCTCATCGCTAGTTGGGGTAAGTGACGAGTCTAAATTTTGTTCGGCTTTCATAACTAAATTACGATAACCCAGAAAATCGGGTAACTCATCTATATTTTGAAGTCCCAGATGGCGAATAAGATCAAAGCTCACAGTATATAAATAAACATTTGAGCGATTAGGGTCTGTTTTTCTATCAACTAAACCTCGAATCAAAAGATTGCGCAAAATATAAGACGAATTTACGCCTCTTATATAATCGATGCGAGAACGAGTTATGGGTCCTGTGTATGAGACAATTGCTAGAGTTTCAAGCGTTGCTGGGGTAAGATCTTTTGTAAGTTCATCCTTTACAATCGTTTCTAATAAACCAGCAAAATCTGGATGGGTTGTAAGTTGAATAGACGCGTCCTGCTCAATAAGTCTAAGTCCTCGTCCATTTAATAGTTCACGAAGTTCTTTCACAAGCTCCTGTATCTCTTCACCTGTAACCTTAAGTAAATCTTGAATCTTCTTTAAAGACATTGGCTCTCCATAAATAAATAAGGCGGCTTCTAGAGCACGTATTTTGTTGAGATTACTGTTTTCTTTATTAATCATAAATTAAATCTCTAATCTCGAAACCCTAATCTCTAAATAAGCTCAAATAACAAAAAGGGATAAGATACAACTAGATTTTTGATATTTGTATTTTGAAATTGTTTAGGATTTAGAAATTAGAGTTTAGAGATTATTATTCTCTGTTTGCTGACTTCATAATAATATCAGAAAACTGAGAATTTTGCTGAACTAAAATTAATCTATCTTTAATAAGATGCAATACGGCCAAAAAAAGCACTATAACTTCTTCTTTGTTTTTTGCCATGTCAGAAAATTTTGATGTTCCTTTCTCTGCATTAAAATAGTTAACTAATTCTTGCATTTTTGTTTCAAGCGAAACAATAGTTCTTGTGATAGTTGCCTTGTGAACTTCTGTAAACCTATTTAAGGTTGTAAGTAATCTGTCGAGTGCTTCGGTTAATGATTGCTTTGTTAACTTATCCGACGGATAAAATAATTTAATAGTTGAAAAATCGAATAATTCGCGACCATAACTTATCTTATTGTTTCCCCAGAGCATTTCAACGTTTTTTGAAGCTTTCTTAAATTGCTTATAAATTTCAAGACGTCTTTCTAAATCGTGAATATCTTCTTCGTCCTCCTCCGAAAGTGGGAGCGATGGCAAAAGTGCTTTGGACTTAATTAAAACTAATCTTGCTGCAACAACTAAAAAATCTGACAAAGATCTAGGATCAATTTGAGACAAAGTGCGAACATAATTTAAAAAATCTGCTGTTACTTCGCTTAAACTAACTTGTGTAATATCTAGTTGACGTGCTTCAATAAGTTCTAGAAGCTTTTCTATCGGACCGGCAAATGTTTGTGTTTTTATTTCATAAGTATTCATAGTTTCTATATCAAAAATTAAATATTAAAATGTAAAATGACATATTAAAATTAAAAATTATTCCGACTGCGTGTCGCCATAGCTTTCCTCGGCTTTCGTAGCTGAAGCTACTTCATCGAAGTTGGCAACTGTGGCGCAAGGAACATCTAATTTTTCATTTTTCATTTTATTTGAATATAATACCCGCATAAAATATCCACCCTTGTTATTTATATTTTTCATTTGAGATACATCTTTAGCCACGCGCAAAAGATTGTCTGTATCTTTCTCTTTAGCTAATTTAATGTATAGAGCTTTATGCGCAAAATCATCGAGCAATTCTGCTATTAATAAACCAATTGATTGATGTTTTGTGTGCGTTCTTAAATCAACTTTACGCTTTTCCAGCTTCTGTTTATAATCTGCAAATTGATTTTTTTCATTTAACGTTTCCATTGTTTTCTATTGTACCGCAACGTCCTTATATTGTATAGTAATACCATCCTCAATTAACCACTTCCTATAAGACTTTTGTCATTGCGAGGGCGAAGCCCGCGGCAATCCAGGAAATAACGGGATAAATCTGGATTGCTTCGTCGTTCCTCCTCGCAAAGACGAGGTTAAAAGAGTAGTGGTTAATTGGGGATGGTATAAATATCATGTCAGGTATGCCAATCATAACTATAACTGAAAAAAAGGATGAGAATTTCCTTAGAAAAAAGACGGAACTCTTTGATTTTAATGCGCACAGCAAGAAAGAAATACAAGAATTAGTAACTAATATGCGCAAGATAATGATTGCGGCAAATGGAATTGGACTGGCTGCAAATCAAATAGGCCTAAAATTTCGTATTTTTGTTGCGCGTGTTCCAGAAGCAAATGGCAAAATGAAGTTTTATGCTATTTTTAATCCAAAAATAGAACGATTTTCAAAAGATACGAAAATCCTCTCAGAAGGCTGTCTTAGCGTGCCTGGTATTTTAGGCGAAGTTCCTCGGGCGGGAAAAGTAGTACTTTCAGGTTTTGATAAATTTGGTAAACCAATAAAAATAAAAGCGTGGGGGCTACTCGCTCATATATTCCAACATGAAACAGACCATCTTGGGGGAATGCTATTTATAGATAAGGCGAAGATGTTAACATCTGTAGATAGTAGTAAGTAGAAAGTTGTATGGAAAAACCTAAAATAAAATCATTTACCGATCTACTTGCATGGCAAAAAGGGCATGAGTTTGCATTATTGATCTATGCTTTGACTGATAAATTTCCTCAAAAAGAAATTTATGCTTCAACTTCTCAAATGAGAAGAGCTTCAGTTTCTATAACTTCAAATATCGCTGAGGGTTTTTCAAGAAATTCTTACAAAGAGAAAATACAGTTCTATTATATGTCGCTTGGTTCTACAACCGAATTGCACAATCAACTCATACTTTCAAAAGATCTAAAATATATAAATGAGAAAGAATTTGCTAGTGCATTAGATATTGTTATTCTAATTAATAAATTATTAAATGGTCTGATTAAAAGTCTCAAAATTTTAATTTAACCCTTTCTACTTACTACATGCTACCAACTACTAATTTTGTCTTCTTCGGAACTCCAAACTTTGCGGCGATTATTCTAAAAAAACTAATGGATGCGGGTCTCCCTCCATCACTGGTTATTTGTAATCCTGATAAACCAGTTGGAAGAAAAAAAATAGTAACACCACCTCCTACAAAAATATTAGCTTTAAATAACGGCATAGAAGTTTTTCAACCAGAAAATTTAAAAAATGTTGACTATAAGCTAAAAGCTATAAGCTATAAGCTGGCAGTCGTCGCCGCTTACTCAAAAATTATCCCGCAAGAGATCATTGATTTATTCCCGCATGGCATAATCGGAGTGCATCCCTCACTTCTTCCAAAATATCGCGGCGCATCCCCTATCCAACAAGCAATTCTTGACGGCGAAAAAGAAACAGGCGTTACACTATATCTTATAGACGAAAAGGTGGACCATGGGCAAATTCTCGTCCAACGAAAATTGAATTATGAATTAAGAATGATGAATTATGAATTAGCGGAACAAAAACTTGCAGAATTGGGATCGAAATTACTAATTGAAACCTTGCCCAAATATCTTATAGGAGAAATAAAACCAAAATCACAAGATCATTCAAGGGCGACGTTTACTAAAAAATTCAAAACAGAAGATGGTCATGTAGATTTAACAAAAGACAAATCAGAAATAATTGCTCGCAAAATTCGAGCGTTAAATCCTGAACCGGGAGTTTATACAATCCAAAACAATAAAAGATTAAAATTACTTGAAGTTAAAAAAGTGGATGATAAATGGACAATTACAAAAACGCAACTTGAAGGAAAAAAACCGAAAGAAGATAAGATTTCGCTTGACTCAAACAGACCAGTACACAAACTTGACTAAAATAGGAAATTACTATACAATCCAAACAGCAAATTTACCAAAGGAGTTCACGATGACCGATGGCAATCCCAATTCATCTTCTCCAAATATTAAATCTGATATTTACCATTCAGATAGATATCAAAAAATGATGGATTCAAAAGAGGCCTTCTTAATAGTTTTTCTTGTCTCTAACTTATTTGCGTCATTTTGTGCCTTTATGATTGCTGGTTCGTATTGGGCAGGACTTGTCGTTTTTTCAGCCATCATAAGTGTATGCGCCTTTAACCGAAGTTTCTTTATATACATGAAAATGTTTCATTTAGAAAATCGGAAGGAGTAAGAAATGGCACCAGGACGTGTTTCGCTTGATGATACCTATAAGAATTTACAGCATCTAGAAAAATTGTCTGATCGTTATTTTTACATAATGATAATAACTACATGTGCGGCGGCATTTTCATTAGGCATTGTAATTAAATCATTTTTTGTTGGTGCCTTTATAATGTTTGCTCTAATGAGTATTCAAGCAGCAATAAATTTAGCATCGCTTAAAGTGAAAATAAGCATAATTGAAAAAGATCTTAGAAATGGAGACCAAAAATACCGCACTTAAGCGGTTTTTTATTATAATATTAAATTCTTTATATTTTATTTACCTAGTTTATACTCCTCGACAATCTTATTAGCGAAATCCCAATCTAGGTTTTTGAAGAATGAATTTATATAATCTTTTCGATTAACTCCGTAATCTATAAAATATGCGTGTTCATAAACATCAAGTACTATGATAGGTATTGCGCCCCAGACAGCGCCAATATTGTGTGCATCTGCTCCGTAGTTGTGAAGTCTATTATCCCGATAATCATAGGCCAAAACTGCCCAGCCACGAGCGCAAAGTCCTGTAACAATCATGTCTTCTTTCCAGATATCAAGTGAACCAAAATCTTTCTCTATCATTTTAACTAAATCCCCTTTTGGAACACCGTCGCCTCCCAAATGACCGAAATAAATTTCGTGCAATTTCATTCCATTTACTGAAAAAGTTTCTTGTCTTTTTAGCTCTCCTATAAAACTATAGCTTGCGTTTGCTTCTGATTTATCCGCCTCCTTAATTTTCTTCTGAATTTCATTAGATTTCTTAACATACCCCTGATAAAGCTTAAAATGCTCATCAAGCATCTTCTTTGTGATGCCATCTAAATCCTTATTAATTTTTAATTCGTGCGGTAGGTAATCTTGATCCATAAAGAATATTTACAATGTTCAATTTACAATTTTCATTCAACTATCAATGACACAATTTTCATAAAGTTTAAAATTATAATATTGAAATATTTCAGCCTAAGACTGATCCGCTTCTGGCGGAAAATGTAAATTGGAATTTAAAAATTGAAAATTAATATTTTTTTAATAGTTTATGTTATTATTATAGAGTAATGTCACGCAAATCACAAATACTATTAATGCTTATTTTCCTAACGTTTTTTACTTTGCCGGTAAAAGCTATTTTTGCGCACGGTGAGGCATATTATGATTTAAATCCAGATAAATATTTTACTAAGCCACTTAATATTGGCGCAACCACTTCAACAATTTCCTTACTTTTCCAACCTCAAAATGACTTTTTGTCGGCTTTTGATTTTTGGTTTGATAATAGTGGTGAGGCGGGTAACGTTACTTTTAAAGTGAGGGATTCTAATCAAATTCTTTTAACCTCGAAAACTATTACGATTCCATATATCACTCCAATCTCTGGAGGTAAGCGAACGCATGTCGATTTATCAACTCAAATTCAAGTCTCAAATTTAGAAATCTATAAAGTAGAAATTCAGAGTTCGATGCCAAATTTGCAAATTTATTATGCTAATAGAGTTGTAATTATTGCTCATCAATCTACTACAATTTCTCCTTATTTAATCGGAGTAGTTAAAATTGGAAGTCAAGAACAAATTTTTACATTTAAATATGCTCTTTATGAAGTAAATGAAAATGGTGCTCCAATAGTTTATGCCACTAGCACACAAAATTTATCGCCTACTAGAACTAAAATTTTTTGGAAAGCTAATGAGCCCATGGATTATAAAGTGGAATACGGACTTAGGGTGGATGGATTACCAACTGGAAGTACAACTTATAATGGATCGGTAACTTCTTGTGGAGAAGGAGAAGAACTATGTTTTTTGACTTTAACTGTTACGTCTGGAACAGAATATTTTTATAATTTATATACAAAAGATGAATGGGGAAACGAAAGCGTTTATACAGATACATTTACTAGCGAAGTTGGTCCGTCAATAGCTCCAACACCGACTCAAAATGTAACAGCGCCGGCTACTAGCAATTCACCACAAACATCATCTTACTCTCCGCCTTGGACACAAACAACACCAATCTCTACCTCGCAAACTAGTTCTACTCTAACTCAAAAATATATAAGTGGCCCAGAAAATATTGTTGTAGTCTGGCCAGAGTTTAAAAAAGCCGAAAGTTATGAAATTAAAATCTTGGGAGAAAAAACTAGATATGTTTCAGTACAATACATACCTAAAGGTGAAACAAGAACATTATTTGAATCAATCCCAAGTGATACATATAAAATTGAGATTTATGCAGTTCAGGGCGAGCAAAAAGAAATAGTACAGGAGGAAGTAACTACAGCAACAGAAAATTCAAACGTTAATTTTTATCTAATTATAATCGGAGTGGCATTTTTGATTTTAATAATTTTAGGAATTATTTATAATAAATACAAAGAATTTTTATAGAACTGTTGCAAAATTAAGACTATAATTAAAATTTTATTCCCTGAGCTTGTCGAAGGGTAAAATTTTGGTTTAAAATCAAGGTAAGTCTTCGACGAACTCAGACAATAATTAGTTTCGGTAATATTTATTTTGATAATCTCACAGTTCTTCCCAAGAAATCATTGCATATTGCTCACTAGACGATATTGGAAATCCTGGAGGTGGTTCATAAGCTAAATTGGGATCAAAGCTCAAATTACGCAATGCATAGCCAGTGCCACCTACGTAGGCAAATCCATAACGCCCATTTGATGCAATCATTCCATAGGTTGTTATGGAACTTTTAAAAGCATTGGAAGAGCAATAACTCTCACCAGGCCTATAATAATATCTGCCAACTCTACCATTCTGCGCTATGAGTGCCGCATCAATTCGGAGCGTGCTTGAACTAACAAAACCAATATTAATATTTTTTTGAGTAATGAGAGCTAGGGCATCTGTTCCATCATAATTTGTGTAAAGTAAATCTTCATTTACTGTAATACTGGCATTTGTTGCGGCTAAGTCTGGAAAACGTCCAGCGGCTACTGTAATCCGAGCTCCGTCAATTTTTCCCTTAACCCAAATATTATCTTCAAAAAACAATATACTACTTGTCGGAAACGAAACATTGCTTTCATATAAAGTGGAACTAGAAATACTCCAAGTGCCCCATCCATCTTGTCCTGGATTAGTGCATCCCGATGGAGGACTTACTAATGTCGTAACTTTGTACAAATCAAAAGTATCGTTTGTTTTAAAAACTAAGTTGTAACCAAATACGGTTGAGCTCGGATAATATCCACCACTTGAACTTGCATCAGATTTAATATCCGACAATGTTTGAGTAAGACCAGAAAAATTTACCGCCGGAACTGGGAATGAACGCCCGGCCATAAAAACATCAGACCGATTTTGCACCGAGCTTGTAGGTGCTTCGAGAGATCTAAAATTATCATTTATACCTAAACTTGGAGGAATATTAACGTGTGTGTGAACCCCGAATTCTTGTGCGCCACTGTGATCCGGATCATCATACTGCGAAACAGCGCTTGTAACAATATTATGCGCCAAACCATCAAACCGAATACCATTATTGCTGTGAACCGGTCCAAAAATTTCTGTTCCTGCGCCAAAACGATTTGCTGCTTGAGTTAAAGCTGCATAACGCGCCAGTGACTGCCTGCCTAATCGCACCTTTATAGATTTAGAAAATTTACCATTTGCAGTTGTTCCAGTAGAGATAATAGTTACAACCGTTGAGTTTGCAGGAGGCGGAGTAATTGCAAGCGAAAAATTACCAAGTAATACGCCATCCTTATCATAAAAATCGTGAACATATGGGCCAGTGGAGGTGCCTGTTCCATCTTGAAAATCTGTTTGATTATGAGCCAAATGCCATTTATAATATTCAATTCCGGCTTCAGAAATAGAAAAGGCGGTGCTTTGTGAAACTATTATTTGAGCTGAATTCATAGCAACACTAGCCCAATAAACCAATCCGACCGAAAGCATTATTGCAGCCGATCCAAAAATCAAAACCTGTATTGTGAGTATTCCTTTTTTATTAAATATTTGCATCATCCCGTTAGAAATAGGTCTCGTTTAGAAATTTTATGAACCGACAGATTAGATAAGTATAATGTTTTATTGATTTGAAGACTATATTTACTGACCCGATGACCGATAAAATGACGGTGGAACTTAATGTTATGAAGTCGGATAACCTACTGCAAGAAAAAACTTCAATATTTGGGTTATCCGACTTCAGGGGTCATCAGGTCAGGGGGACTGCGCGTTCGCTCCTACCTGCGCAGGCAGGATTTCTAACGGGATTCATCCCGTTAGAAGCAGATCGCGATTATAAAACCACAATATTTGATTTTAATTATTATATTCATTATAGATTATTTATTATTTTAATTTAATATTAGCGATCGCGGCTTCTAACGGGATTATTGGAATAAAATGCTACGCGGTGTAACGGCTGTAGTAAAATTTCTTGACGATTTAACGCCTCTTGTAGTTTCAGTTATTGAAATATTTATTTTTATAACTCTAATATCTGATATATTAAGAGGATAAGTAAGCGGAGTACTAGAGACATCGCTGCCTGCGCCATAATAAGAAAATATTCCGCTTGATGCGGTAGTAATATTTTTTACTAAAATTAATATAGTCTCCTTACTAGTATCATAAACCACAGGAGTCCCACTTGCCACAACTAATCCCCTTTTTAGCGCGCCGGATTCGTAATAATAACGAACTCTCTCTGTATTAGAATCTCCTATTACATCACTAAAAAAAACCAAAGATGATGTGCTAGCTGATTGAATAACATAAGCGCCGTCCGAGGCTGCTGTTGCGCGACGAAGTTCATTTATCATACGAGAGAATACATCGTTCATTTCTGATTGCGATCCAACTCTGGCAAATATAAAATTAGATAAATATGAAAAATTAGTTATAAGTGATCCGAGCGCAACAAAAATAATCAATATGATGGCAATCGTCATCATAATTTCAAGAAGAGTAAACCCAGCACTTTTTTTTTGTTTTTCTTTTATATCATTATTCATAATAAAATAGTAATACTATCCTCAATTAACCACTTCCTATAAGATTTTTGTCATTGCGAGGGCGAAGCCCGCGGCAATCCAGAAAATAATGGGATAAATCTGGATTGCTTCGTCGTTCCTCCTCGCAAAGACGAGATTAAAAGAGTAATGGTTAGTTGGGGATGGTATAATTTAATTAGGCGTGAGTACCGTTACGACTTCCTGTGTATTATTACTAACATTAACTGTTGATGAAAATATGCTATAGCCCGATTTTTCAACTAAAAGATCATAGGGACCTGAAGTAAGCCCACTAAATAATGCTTGATGACCAGGAACACATCCACCCGAAAAAGAAATGGTAAGCCCTGTCACAATAGGCGTTTGAAGTTCATCAAGTGTGGACAAATAGGCTTGATATCTTAGGTAACGCTTGCTTTCATGATCACTCGAAATAATTGAATCTTGCGCATAATAAGTGCCATTTGTTCCATTCGGGCCAAGATAATTCCATGTACTGTTATCGTTATTAGATGCAATTTGAAATTGAAGAGTTGTTTGATTTGGTTGTGAAACGGGATTAAAACTAAAAAACTTTGGAATTGTAGTTGAACCAAAATCAAATGTTCTTGAAGTAAGCCAACTTGTCGTTGATGTTGGGTATATTCCACCAGACGATTCCATAGTGAAGGAGCCTGGATTAGTATTCGTATCAATCCCATTTTTATCAGTATAATTATTTGAAGACCAATCTGTATCGCTTACTTCAGTAATGCCAGATGTTGCAACGTAAACTAAACCATCTTTTGTAAGAGTAATTGATGTCTCATTGATTAAAGCTGACGTAGCTGATTCTATTACAGTTACAAGCAAAGATTTTGGTGTAGAGCTTCCAACAATATATTTTCTACTAATTGACGAGTTTGGACTTAAAGTAAAAGTGCTGCTTCCAAATGGCGTTAACCCTGAAATAATATAATTAGCATCAGTCCAATCTAGAGTGTAGTCGTCCCATTCTAGCAGATGCGAAGCCAATCCTGTGGCAGAAGTTTTTGAAGAAGTGGCATATTTTTTAATGTCGGGAACAGTGCCAATTAATTTTGTACCATCGAGATCATAATTTACGTTTGCAATGGGTTTACATAAATAATCTGTAGTCGTAAACGCAAAGGTACTTAAAGCATCAATTGCAAAACTAATTGAAGTAATTTGACCTGAAGCAACTGTGGCATAAGGCTTAAGTGGATTTGGATTATCCGGATTATCTGGTGAATAGGTAATATCTGTAGAATAACCTGCCTTAGTAACAGAAATTTTATATCCTTCAGTACTTGTAGGAGTATCTACAATTCTAAGATATCCATCTAAATCGGTTATATCACTAATAGAAATAGGAGGAGTTGTTGAACTGTTTATTATGGTAACTTCCGCATCCTTAAGAGCAACACCTGATGCATTAAAAACATTAATAAATAATGCGCCATTACCAGTAGAATTTTCAAGTCCTTTTGGAGCTATCCTTACAGTAAGTTCCTCTTGTGTGCCAACTGGACAAGTTGTGCAAATGCCGTGTAGCTCAACAAGTTTATAATCCGAAGGTGCGGTGTCGTTTGGCGTTCCCCCAATTGTTCCATCAAACGGATCATCAATGTTTCTAACAAAAAAAGTAAGTTTTATAGTTCTATCGTCGCGAACATAAGTTTCTTCACTCGGTAATATTCCAGAGGGAACACCGCTCACAATTCCAATATCGGCATAATTTAAATTTTTTATAAATTCTACTCGTTCAGTTAATATCGAATGGATCGCAGAAATGCCAGCAGTTCTACTTAAAATATTTAAAACATAAACTAGTGACGTATACAAACTAAACGCAAACATCACAAGGAGCATCACGCCAATTAATACTTCTATTAGAGAACTGCCACGATTTTGACGCAGCATATTAAAAACCTTTTGCATAATACTTACGTATTAACTCGTCTAACTTTTAAAAAAATTAGTGATTTAAACTTGTCCCATACATAATCTTATGTGTGGGATTAAAATGTTCTAGTAAGTTGATAAATTGGAAGAATAATAGACAAGGCAATAAAGGCGACAATTCCGCCCAAAATTACTAACATAAAAGGCTCTATGATACTTGAAAGATTTTTTGAAAAATCGTCAACTTCTTCTTCATAAAATCCAGCAAGATACCTAAGATTTTCAACTAGATTCCCTGTGTTTTCACCAATAGCAATCATATTTGTAACAATGAGCGGAAAAAGATCGCTTCTTGTACTAAAATATTTAGAAAGATATTCTCCTCTTTTTGAGTAGTCGGCGGAAACCTCTAGCGCTCGTTTATAAACTAAATTATCATTTGTGTCAGATGTAATAGTTATTGCCTCAACTATTTTAACACCACTATTTAATAGTAATGCTAAAATTCTGGTTATACTAGACATATTAAATTTAATCATAATAGTTCCAAGAATTGGCAACATAAGCAGTGTCCTGTGAATATAGTAGTGGGTAAATTGCACTCTAAGCAAAATACGAAATAAAACTATAATCCCCAACATAATTCCTATTGCATACATCCAATCATCTCTTAAGAAGTTTGATATATTGATTAGAATTGTGGTTGGCAAAGGAAGCGCCGCTTTTTGTTGAGCAAAAATTGCAACAAACTTTGGAACAACAAAAACCACGAGACCAACGGAGATAAGAATAGCTACTGTAAAAACTATAAGTGGATAAAGCATTGCTCCGCGAATCTTTTTTCTAATTTCGTAACTCTTCTTCATCTCGTCGGACAAATATTTTAAATTTTCTGCGAGTGTTCCGGAGGCTTCACCTACGCGTACAACATTAATAAAAAGATTACCAAAAGTTCTCTTAAATTTCTCTAAACTAGCAGAAAGAAAAGTACCGCTCTCTACGTCTGCAATAATTATATCTAAAACTTTTTTAAATGAGCGGGACTGCGTCTGTATTTTAATCATGTTTAATCCTTGAGTTAAAGTCATTCCAGAGCGAACAGCAATTGAAAGATGGTTAACAAAGAGAATTTTTTCTTTTAGTGGTAGACGGACAAAAAGCGGTTTTAATATAGATTTATTCATGGAATACTCTTAAAACTTCTTCTAATGTAGTTATACCAGCAACGGCCTTTGTAAAACCATCGTGAAGCATCGGAACCATACCACCTCGGAGTGCCGCTTCCTTAATTTCGCCGGCGTTCGCCCGTTTCATTATCATTTGTCTAACTTCATCGTTAATTTCCAAAATTTCATGTATGCCAATTCTTCCCATATATCCAGTTCCACCACATGCCTTACAACCAGGAGCGGTATAAAATGTTCTATTCTTTTTAAACAAAGCTTCTGAAAAGAATACTTTTAATTCTGTAATCTCCGCGTCAGTTAAATCTTTCTTAACAACACAAGTCTTGCAAAGCAACCGAATTAATCTCTGGCTAATTACAATATTTATAGTGGAGCTAATAAGAAATGGTTCAACTCCCATATCTATAAGTCGCGGGATTGCGGTTGCGGCATCGTTCGCATGAAGCGTTGATAAAAGCAAGTGACCTGTCATAGCGGCATTCACTGCAATATTTGCAGTTTCATTATCACGAATCTCACCTACCATTATTATATTCGGATCTTGGCGTAAAATAAAGCGCAGTCCGTGAGCAAAAGTAAGACCAGTTCGTTCGTTCACTTGTATCTGGTCAATGCCCTTAATTGAATATTCTATAGGATCTTCAATAGTTATAATGGAAACCTCGGGTGTATTTAATTTTTTTAAGACAGTATAGAGAGTTGTAGTTTTTCCAGATCCGGTAGGGCCAGTTGCTAAAATCATACCATAAGAATTACTCATGGCTTTCAAAATTCTTTTTTTATCAAATTCAGTAAAACCTAAAATATCGAGCGATAATCCAGATGACTGCTCAGCCAAAATACGCATTACACAATTTTCTCCATAATAAGTAGGGGCAATAGAAACACGAATATCAATAAAACCAATATCTTTAACTTTTAACTTAAATCGTCCATCTTGCGCCATTTGATGTTCGTCCGTACGCATGCCAGCCAATACCTTAATTCGAGTTACCAGTGGAAGTTGAATTATTTTAGGAAAAGAAAAAGTGTCGTGCAAAACTCCATCTATTCGAAGTCGTACCATAATTTTATCGTCAAACGGATCGATATGAATATCTGAAGTGCGAGCAAAGTATGCATATTCTACTAAATCATCAACCAGCGAAATAATTGACGGTTCTTCAGGGGCAAGGAGCGCTTTTTCTATTTTTGATTTAATCTTAGTAATTCTTTCGTAATGCAATGCTGAGTCTGTTGAAAATGTACCTGTATTGTCAGAAACTTTTTTTGCTTCAGATCTTTTGTCTGTTGCGTCAGTTTTTTCTAAACCTAAAATTTCTCGGACAATTCTAATAATATCAGCTGATTTTAAATATGCTTCAATAAGGTACGCGGTTGCACCAGCTTCCATATAAGGCCTTCCTTTTGCTTCGTCTTCTTCGTGAGAGAGAATTATAATTGGAAGAACTTCTTTAGTAATCTTTGAACGTATTTTTTTAAGAAAATCTATACTTAAAACTTCGCCAACTTTAGGAGCGCTTAAAATAAGAAGGATAGGTAGAGCATCTTTGATTATTTTTTCAGCTTCGCTAATTTCGTTAACTCTTATAACCGTAAAATTATCTTTTGTGAACCGGTCGCTAAGAAGCTCCGCCACAAAAAGATCGCTCTCCACAATAAGAATATTTTTTGTTACACCCATATCAGGTAGTGAAAACTCGACATATATTTTATTAAATCATATTTTGAGTTAAGTATTATTAATTGTACAAGTTTAGATTATCTAGAATTTTGTTACTCCAAACGACCAGTCGAGTTTCTGCTACCTGACATTTTAATAAATAAAATATTCACTGATTAAATTTTAAATGTTTTTTAAAACACGCGATTTATCCTTCAAGTAACTTCCCCACCGCTTTTACAATATCGTCTAAACTATCCGTTTTTCTTATGTAATCCCCCGCGCCAATTTCTCTGGCATATTTTTCATCTAACCATGCGGCATCTTTTGCCGGCTCACCATAACTTGTTAGAAAAACAACTTTTATATTTTTTGTTTCTGGATCTTCTTTTAATTTAAAAAATGCTTCAAAACCATTCATTACTGGCATTTGGACATCCATCAAAATTATAGCAGGCTTCAGTTCTTTGGCCGCATTTACGCCAAGCTCGCCATTTTGAGCAACGACAACCTCATAACCTTCTTTTTCAAATTTAATGGATAAAATCTTAGCAAAATCTATTTCATCTTCTACTATTAAAATTTTAGTTTTATTTTTCTCTGACATGAATTGTCCCTTCTTAATTGTAAAATCATTGATTTTATTATAGCATCCCGCTTAGAGATAACAAAATGGCAAACACTAGACGATCGTTAGTTATAGTTTATACTTTAGATTTCTTGATATAGTAAGATAATTACGGGAACGTTGCGCTCCCTATCTCTAACTGGATAGCATCCCGCTTAGGATAGGGAAAGAGTTGATAGCCTAAAATGATTTTATAGAAATTATTTCCTGAGCTTGTCGAAGGAATACAACATTTACCAACAAATGCTATGTTATTTTACACGGTAGTCCCTCGACTCATAAAATTTGCTCGGGAACTATATCGGGCTCATTTGCGTTATATCTTATACCCCATTTGAGGCTCATGTTGTATTGGACAAGATTAAATCTGGCAGTTCGTCATAATGCATGATAAACTTAGCATATTGGGAGATCGTCTAATGGCAGGACACGCGACTCTGAATCGCGTAATCTAGGTTCGACCCCTAGTCTCCCAGCCAATGAAATTTAAAAATGATAAATACAAAAAGGCTCGTGGTGGATATTCTAGGCTATTAAATATTACCTGCAGAGAATGTGGGAGTTCAGTGTGTGAGTATCAAAAAGATGGCTCAGGTAGTTTGAAGAGAATGTATCTTGATCGCATAATAGAACCCAAATCATCAATCCGCAGAAAGGATTTAAGGTGTCTAAATGGTCATTTGATTGGCGTCAGGATTATTTACAAGAAAGAGAATAGACAAGCTTTTAGAATTTTTGTAGATTCTGTTATTAAAAAAAATATCAAGTTCTAATATAGTCCCATGGTATTTCAGAAATTAGTCCTAATATTTTGGTTCGCATGTCCTCCTTTGACGGAAATCCATGCCCCTCTATTTGTTTTTTTGGTTTAGCTATGATAAAATAAAAACATGAAAAAAATCATCCAAGTGCATATATATAAAGGTGATAAGTATTTTGTTGCTGAGTGTGCCGACTTACCAATAGTTACGCAAGGAGAAACACTTGATGAGCTTGCAGAAAATCTCAAGGAAGCTATTGCGCTTCAATTAGATGGGGAAAACCCTGCCGATTTTGATTTAGTCGAAAAACCATTAGTGCTTGCAAGTTTTGAGGTGAATCCGACTTATGCCAAAGCTTAAAACCCTTTCAGGAAAAGAGATTGTTGATATATTTATTTCTTACGGATTTGAGGTGGCTTCCCAGCGCGGAAGCCATATTAAGTTACGTAAAATTTCTGTTGATGAACACAAACAGACTCTTACTATTCCTAACCATCTGGAATTGGATAAAGGAACACTACGCGCTATTTATAGGCAAAGTCTTGGGTATATTATTGAAGAAGATTTGTTTAATAATTTTTATTCAGAATAATTGCGACTAAAATATCATCATTATTATATAAAAACATGACACCAGAAAAAGATGATTCGGTTTTAAAATCAAATACAGAAGTTAGTGCTGAAGAATTAGATCAAGATAATCTTATTAAACATAATATTGAGGGTGCTATTATGGCTGTTACATCTTTAAATAAAGATTGTTCATATGTTGAAGCAACGGAGACGGTTAAAAACTTTATTGACCACCTGATTGATCTTAGAAACACATCTATAAAACCACCTGATTGGAACGAAAAATCTACGTTTATTCCCTTTTATAATAAGCATGATATTTACGAAATTCAATCTGGCGATAAAAAGAAAAAGATAAAAATGAGTGGCGAAGCTAATGTTACCTATGCGGCTGGTGTATTGCAAAATAAATTACAAACTACCCTTATAAACGCTTTTGACGAACTAAAAACGCAAATAGATTCTTTATTAGTGGAATATGAAAAAAGGAAGACGGATATCAATTAACGGCAATGTAGATAACGGCAATTCGTATTCAAAAGTTTCAACATCGTCCCAAAGCATTATAAAAAATAATCCGAATATTTTGATTCACTCAGCATATTAAAATTTGTGTTAAAATATCAATATATCAATTTATGAACGACTATAAAAAAGAACTGCTCACGGCAAAAGGTATCGCAAAAGAAGCTGGCGTAATAATGCTTCAATATTTTGATGAAGATCAAAATATTGAATTCAAAGCAGATAATTCTCCTGTAACAATTGCTGACAAACTTATTAATTCTTTAGTTATACAAAAATTATCAATAGCATTTCCTGATGATGGAGTGATAGGAGAAGAAGAAAGCAACACTAATTATGGAGATGGTAGAAAATGGTTTTGCGATCCAATAGACGGCACAATTGCTTATGTTTGGGGTGTGCCAACTGCTATGTTCTCCTTGGGTCTTGTTGTAGATGGCAAACCAGTAATTGGAGTTGCTTACGATCCTTTTTTAGACAAAATGTATATAGGAGAAACTGGTAAAAAAAGTTTTTGTAATGATAAAATTATTTCCGTTTCAAACCTAGATATGAAATCTGGAATACTTGCTGTTACTAGTAGTATAAAATCAATACGCAAAACAGAATATTATCAAAAAATGATTGACGACAATCTACGCTTAGCTTCTTTTAGTGGTGCGGTTTATAAATCATGCCTCGTTGCGAAAGGTAAGTTTGTAGGTTATATAGAAAAAGGAGTTAATGCATACGATGTGGCAGCTGTACAAGTTATAATTGAGGGAGCAGGAGGAAAAATAACATCTTTAGAGAACAAGGAATTAGATTATTTAAAACCATTTAAAGGTGCGATTATTTCAAATGGAATTGTACACGATGAGATAATTAGATACTGTTCTTAAGTTTTAAAATGATTTGAATCCTTCCACATCAGCCTTGTACAGAAATGTGCACAATATAATAATACAAAAAATCAAATAAATTTATTGATTCGCCTCTCCGTCGGCGGAATTCCAATTCCACCATCTAAGTTAATCTACCCCGAAGAACTTATGATTACACTGTATAATATAATATCGACTGATGGATTCATTGCCAGAAAAGACGGCAGCGAAGATTTTATTCCTGATAATCTTTGGAAAAACTTTCTATCCATATGCAAGGAATATGGAACATTAATAATAGGCAGAAGGACATATGATATAATTCAATCCTATGACAAAGAGCTACAGGATTCGTTTGTGGCCCTGCCAATTCGCAAAATAGTTGTGAGTGGTAATAAGAACCTAAATCTAAAAAATGGTTATACTATTGTTAATACTCCAGAGGATGCAATAGCTTTGGCTCCTGATGCTTTAGTATCAAGTGGTCCAATTTTAAATAACTATTTAATCAAAAATCATCTAGTAAAGGAAATTATCTTTCATGAAATTCCTGTTTTAATTGGAGATGGAATTAAACCATTTGACAAGACAAAGCTTATTTTAAAAGTTATAGATAATGTCCCGCAGTTAGAAGGTATAAAGGTTATAAAATATAATTTAGACTAGTGCTCGAGCCCGTCATTTATGATAAGATTTGGATAGCTAAGACCTCCTTGCTGGGCTTTGTCATCCAACAGTTCTAGCTCGAGAAGGCCAGCCAAATTTTGGAATTCGTTTTTTCGCTAAAATATCATAAAAAATTATTCCAAAGAAATATCTATCAATAATGGAATTTCAAAGTTAAAAAACTCAAATAAAAAAGCATAGTTGTTTTATTGGAACTATGCTTAAGAATATATTATTAACGTTTTTCCATAGCTACAATTGAATAAACCATTTGAAGTGAATGATTTATAAAATTTTCTTTAAATCGTTCAAAAAGAGATGGATATATAACTAATTTATCAATGAGTACTTTTAGTGCTAACGCAGCTTCTTTAGAAAAACGGATTTGAGTTATGAGTTGATTTTTTTGGCGTACTGTTGTTGCAAGTGGTACAGGTTTTCCGTCTTTAAGATCAGACTTTTTGCTGATGGGTTTACGTAATTCCAAACAAAAACTTCCATCTGATAGTTGCAGAAGTCCAACCGCCCTCTTCTTGCCGAGAGGAATAATACTCATAATACCCATGTTTTTCTTTGCCATCGAAACTCCTTAATAAGAATAAACTGAACTACGTCATTTATAACACTCGCGAGAATAAAAGTAAATACTTACTTACTCATACTACAAACTTTTGAAGACTGCGCAGGATTATTGATCTACCCACTTATCTGCAAATGGATTATAATCTGCCAAAGTTTTTGCATAGCTATCATCTGCCCACTCCATACGAATAGTCGTTCTAGCAGATTCCATTCCCTGCGGCTCTCCTGCAAGAGATCTCTCGCGTTGATAAACAAAAAATATTTTTTTATTTGATGTTTTAATTTTTAAAAAATAAATACCATCTTTGTCTTCTCGTTCTGCTATTACATCAAAATTCTCACATCGATTTCGAAGTTCTAGTAAAATTTCTTCTCGCGAAAGAATTTTCTCTGGATTTGCTTCATTTTCTATCCCTTCGTGTGACATAATTGTAATAATATGCTTTACATAGACTTAAGTCAATTTTTTTGCTTAACTTTTTTACTTTACTTTTCCTCTAACTATTTCTGTAGTAGACTAATTTTGAATGAACATATCTGCTACTACAAAGCGTAGTCCTATAGTTTTAATTCGCACTCTGGCGTTAATCGAAACAGTGATTGTTACGCTATTTCTATATGCAACTACTTTAGACTCATTAAAATACCAGCTTTATTCACAACTCCCATATTCTAATAGCTTTACTTATGATGCTTTAAAATTACTTTTATTGCCTCTAATACAACTTATAATTACAGTTTACGCATTTCTAAGCTGGTATCGCGAATCATACACCGTTTCCACTAGTGCTATCACACATACATCTGGAGTTTTTTATAAAAAGGAAAAAATATCTAAAGTTACAAGTGAATCAACAATAATAATTTCTATGGGTCCAATCGGTAAAATATTTCACTACGGCTCACTAAATATAGAAAATGCTGGTGATAAAACTCGCATTATCCTAAAAGATATTCCATATCCTAAAAATTTTATTCCAACATTGCGACAAATTTTAGAAAATAATCCTATAGCATTTTCGAAAGATACTATTCAATACAATAAAACTTTTGACAAGAAACCAAATCTTAATGAACTTCTAACTAAAGATGAGGGTCGTGAGCTTGAATTTAAATCATCACTTCGCTTTGATTATAAGATAGGAAAAATAAATCGTGATCTTGAAAAAGTAGCTATGAAAACTGTTGCCGCGTTTTTAAATTCCAAAGGCGGATATTTAGTTCTTGGCGTAAGTAACGATAAAAAAATTGTTGGGCTAAGTTCTGATTATCCCCATCTACAACACCCAAATTCTGATGGATTTGAAAATCATTTAACGCAAATATTTAATGCTATGATAGGACCTGAATTTCGCCATTTAATTCAAGTTTCCTTCCACCCGAGCGAAGGAAATGATGTGTGTATTATTCAAGCACTTCAAAGTGCCAGACCAGTCTATTTAAAAATTGATGGGGATGAAAAATTCTATATTCGAACCGGGAATACCACTACGCTTCTTAAGCTTAGTGAAATTGAATCTTACAACCAATATCGTTTCTCGAGACACATTGCCAATATTTAATTAACCAAAATAGCAATTATATAACTTATGAGAAAACAAATAATTGTTATTCACGGTGGAGATTGTTTCACTACATACGAGGAATATATTTCGTTTTTGAGAAATTACGAAATTAATAATTTGTCGTATTTCGAAAAAAGAGGTTGGAAAAGTACCTTACAAGAAAAGCTTGGCGATGATTTTGAAGTTATTGCTCCACAAATGCCAAATAAATTTAATGCCAAATATCTAGAATGGAAGATCTGGTTTGAAAAAATATTTCAGTTTCTTAACGATGATGTAATACTTTTAGGACATTCATTGGGCGGTGCCTTTCTAGCAAAATATTTATCTGAAAATATATTCCCAAAATTAATCCGTGCAATTTTCCTTATTTCAGCCCCATACAACACTGATTATGACTGCGCACTAGTAGAATTTGCTCCTTCTGTGTCATTAACTAATTTCGAAAAACAATGTGGAAAAGTATTTTTGTATCATAGCAAAGACGATCCAGTTGTTGCTTATACAGAATTTGAAAAATATAAAAAGGAATTACCACACGTTATAGAGAGGGTTTTTGAAAACAGAGGTCATTTTATTGACGAAGAATTTCCAGAAATTATTGAAGATATAAAAAATCTAATTTAAATAAAAAAGGATACTAAACAAAAAGACCGCATTATGCGGCCTTTCTATGTTCTTCTTCCTCCTCTGGGCGATATCCGATATCAATGTGCGGATATCTTTTAACAAATTTATTTAACGAATCAGTGTCTCCTACCATTTTTAAAACTTCTGCAAATATTCTTTGATTAGTCATCTGTTGATGATGATATTGAACTTTTTCGGGTTGAACATCGCTACGCAATAGTTCATACAAAACTATTCTTTTATCTAATTCATCTTCAGTATCTACAAGATCAATCCCAGCAAATCTTGCAATAGCTTCTATTTGTGAAATTCTGTTTTGATCACGATCTTTTTTATTCTCCGTTCGCGTTAGCGCACTCTTCCAATCTTCTTTGTTAATAATTCCCCCCAATTTTAAATATTCCTGATATAATTTATCATTTTCCGACTCCTCTTTTACAGTAGAGCCCATCTCATAAATATTGTTGGTCATGAATAAACAATATCATTTAGATAATTATCTATCAACACCTTTTGAAAATCCTATTTAACAAGAGGCTTATTTCTTCTTTTTGATAATTTTACGAGGAGATGCTTTTGGTTTTGCTGCTTTTATTATTTGAGCAACTTCCTTAGCAATTGGAGTAATTACAGACTGTTTCACTTCTTTCTTAACAAGCATCTCTAAGATACGGTTCAATTTAGAATCTAGTGTACTAATTTGGCGAGCAAGCGCCTCTATGCCTTCATTACTTTGTGGCTTTACGTACTCGGTTTGACTTTCGCGCTCTGGAGCAAAATCCCTCCTAATTTCTGGTCGTGGGCCGTCATACGACGACTGCTCCGCTCTCTGCGTTCGCGGGTTGCCATCTTGACCGTTGGAATTACGCCCTGGCACATATCTCTGTTTGCCAAAACAATCCCTACAATAAACAGGCTTATCTTGTGATGGCCTAAAAGGTACTTGACATTGTTTCTTGCACTCGGCACAAACAGCCTGAAAAAGCTCTGGACTTCTCCTGTCTCTATTATTTCCTCTATCTCTTCCGCCTCCCCCACCGCCAAATTTTGAGCGGCTTCCAGAGCTACTGCCCCTTTGGCTAAAACCACCACTTTTAAAGTTATTCATAATACAGTAATTATATTACAATTTTTTTAATTTGTCAATAGCTTGGGAAAAAGTCAATTGGTGCGTTGCGAATTAAAATATTTCTATTTTGCACTTTTTTTTCTGTCTTTGCGAGGGTAATCCCGAAGCAATCTATTCGGATTGGATTGCTTCGCTTCGCTCGCAATGACGGGAAGAATTACTATGATACCTTGTGAGGTTCAAACTTGAATGTATGAGTGCATAGTTGCGTACATAGTTAAAGCCCATAGTAAATAGCGTACCAAAAGATGTATAATGTAGAAGCTAATTAATTAATAAATTAATAGATGAAGAAAAATAATCGATCAGTGCTTAATAAAAAATCATTAGAACTTCATTTTAAAAATAAGGGGGTTTTTTCGGTGGCCAGCAAAGTGCCAATCAGAAATATGGCGGATCTTAGTCTTGTCTATACGCCAGGAGTTGGCGCAGTTAGCACCTTTGTAGCAGAACATAAAGATCAAACTGGAGCATATACAATGAAAGGAAACAGTGTCGCAGTAGTCTCCGACGGCTCTGCCGTATTGGGCTTAGGAAACATTGGGCCAGAAGGTGCATTGCCAGTGATGGAGGGTAAATGTTTAATTTTCAAAAAATTCGCAAACATTGATGCCATACCAATTGTATTAAATACGCAAAACACTGAAGAAATAATTAGCATAGTTAAGGCAATCTCACCGACATTTGGTGGAATTAATCTAGAAGATATTTCTGCGCCTAGGTGCTTTGAAATTGAAAATCGCTTAAAAAAAGAACTTACTATCCCAGTAATGCACGACGATCAACACGGAACTGCTATCATTATTCTTGCTGCTCTTATAAATGCACTAAAGGTTGTGAAGAAAAAGATGCCTGATATAAAAGTTGTTGTAAGCGGAGCAGGTGCTGCAGGCACTGCAATAGTAAAAATATTATTACGTGCTGGAGTCAAAAATATGTTGGTAATAGATAGACAGGGAATAATTTTTAGTGAGCGCAAAGACTTAACTCCAGAGAAAAGAAATTTATCTTCAATTACAAATCCGAGGGGTGAACAAGGCGACATAGAAAAAGCTTTCGTTGGAGCCGATGTTTTTATTGGAGTCTCTGCGGCAAATTTGGTTACGCCAAAAATGATTACTTCAATGAACAATGATTCTATTGTATTTGCTTTGGCAAACCCTATCCCTGAAATAATGCCAGATATCGCTTCAAAAGCTGGTGCAAAAATAGTTGGAACAGGTAGAAGCGACTTTCCAAACCAACTTAATAATGCTCAAGTATTTCCTGGTGTTTTTCGCGGCGCGCTAGATAATAAAGTTCAACAAATAACTGATGAAATGAAAATTAAAGCGGCTCACGCAATAGCTAAGTTAGTCCCCCACCCAAACGCGCAACACATCGTACCAGCGATTTTTGACAAACGTTTAGTTAAAGTTATCGCCAAAGTAATAAAATAAATTTTAAATTTAGTTTCACTTGAAATGATAAAACGATTTTCGCAATTGAATATTAATAATGCCAATATTTTATTAAAAAACACTGAAAATATATTACTTTTAGCAAACAACAAACTAAGTGAAATTAGTAAAAATGCTAACAATATTGAATGTGCTGCTGACAACGTTCTCTCTCCATTAAATGAAATTTTTGTCTTAATTGCGGAAGCTAGAAACCAAGCATCGCTTTTTGCGGCGGTTCATACAAATATTACTATAAGAAAAGCTGCCGAAAAATGCACAGAAAAACTATCTGATTTTTCTTCGAAATTATATTTGCGAAGAGACTTATACGAAGCAATAATAAATGTAAAAGAAAAAGATTTAGATGATGATGCAAAGAGATTTAGGAAAAAAGAACTACTAGACTTCGAATTGTCTGGCGTAAATAAATCACAAAAAATTCGCAAAGAAATAATTAAACTTATAAACAAAGGTACTAAATTAGGACAAGCATTCGATAGAAATATTAAAGACGATGTCCGCCACGTAGATCTTACG
>JAUXUB010000036.1 GCA_030680955.1 bacterium
CTTTATAATAATTTTTGTTTTCACTGGTAATTTATGCCCAGCAAGCCGCAATGCTTCCGAAGCGGCAACTTTGTCCACTCCGTCCATTTCAAAAAGCATTCTACCAGGCCTGACTGGAAATACATAGTGGTCTACGTTACCCTTCCCACCTCCCAAAGTTTTCTCAGGAGCTTGTCTGGTAATAGGTTTGTCCGGAAAAATACGAATCCAAACTTTCCCTTCGCGTTTAATAAAACCCGTTATTGTTTTTCTAGCTGCTTCTATTTGACGTGAATTAAGCCATCCAGATTCTAATGCTTTTAATCCAAACGAACCAAAAGAAAGCTCGGTTCCCCTGGTGTCTATTTGGCGATTTTTAGACCTACCTTTTTGCCATTTTCGATGTTTTACTTTTTTTGGTTGTAACATACTAAATATAATTTAAAATTCAAAAATCAAAGTCCAAAATTATTGATTGTTCGCAAAAGCGAACTCCATTAAATTTTGCATTTTAAATTGTAATTTTGATTTTTGCATTTTGATTTATTTCTTTTCCGTCTGTGTTTGCAGTGCCTTGTTTTGAACTTTTCTCTTCTTGCTTCTCTTCAAATACTTCGCCTTTATAAACCCATACTTTTATACCTACGGTACCATATGAAGTAAACGCTGTAGCAGTGCCATAGTCTATATTAGCTCGAAGAGTTTGAAGCGGTAAACTACCTTTTGCGAGCCATTCTTTTCTTGCAATTTCAGCACCATCCAATCTGCCACCTACTTTTATTTTTGCTCCCTTAACATCTTTATTTTGCATTATCTGTTCGAGATATTTCTTAACTGCGCGCCTCCAAGGAAGACGTCGCTCCATATCCCAACCAATTTGTTGAGCAATATAAGTTGAAGAAACTTCACTACGTTTTAACTCCTCAATTGCCAATGTTACACCAACTATTTTCTCATTTGTTAATCTCTTCTTCTTAAGCGCTGTTGTGAGAGAACTATTAATTTTATCCCTAAGTTCTTCAATGCCTTTTCCGCCTCTACCGATTACTATTCCAGGCTTTGCCGCTCGAATTGTAATGCGACATTTTCCTGAAATCCTCTCAATATCAATGGAAACAACACCAGCAGTACCAATTTTTTTATAAATAACCTTTCGAATTATTTCGTCCGCCTCTAAAAATTCTGGATAATTTTTCTCAAAAAACCAACGAGATTGCCAAGGCTTATTTATGCCCAATCGATAGGCATTTGGATTTATTTTATGTCCCATAATAAATAAAATTAAAAAATTAAATCTCAAATCTCAAAATTATTGATTGTTCGCAAAAGCGAACTTCATTAAATTTTGCATTTTATATTGCTTGCCCCGTTTAATTACGAAGTAATTTGTTCGAGGTAATTTTGATTTTTGCATTTTTATTTTTTAATTACGCTCTTATATAGATTTTCTTTGAAAAACCCGCTTTAATATTCCGCGTTTCTCCTGTGATTTTTCTTTAGAATCTTTTTCGGCTCCAATAGACTCTAATTTTTTAGATTTTGCTTTTTTCTTTAAATCCTTATCTTTGATTTTTTTAGGAACAATAATTTGAAAACGATTATTATTTTGTTTAGTTGTCTCTGCAATAATAAGAATTACATGACTCATCTTCTTTTGAATTGGAGATGCTGTTCCGCGCGCTCTCGGAAGATGACGTTTTAACATTGGACCATTATCAACTCGTATACTTTGCACAAAAAAACGAGTAGTGTCAAGCTTTTGGTTGTTTTTTGCGTTAGCAACAGCGCTTCGTAGCAACTTTAATAACGCTTTAGCGGAACGCTGTGGACTGTGTAGTAAGTGAGCTTCAGCATCGTTTACAGAAAGCCCCTTCAACATACTAGCAAGAAGCCTCACTTTACGAGGTGCTATCTTTAAATAATTTAGTTTTGCGATTTGTTGTGCCATAAATAAAATTAAAAAATTAAATCTTAAATCTCAAAATTATTGATTGTTCGCAAAGGCGAACTTCATTAAATTTTGCATTTTGTATTGCTTGCCCCGTTTAATTACGGAGTAATTTGTTCGGGATAATTTTGATTTTTGCATTTTGATTTTTTAATTATGCCTTTACTTGACCAGTGCTGGTTTTGCTCCACCTTCCTCGACTGCTTTCTGTAATTTACCACCATGTCTTGTAAACTTTCTTGTCAAAGAAAATTCGCCAAGCTTGTGACCTACCATATCTTCGCTTACTCTAACTGGAACAAAATCTTTTCCATTATGAACTCCAAACGTAACCCCTACCATTTCGGGAGAAATTTCGCAGTCGCGAGACCAAGTCTTGATAGGATCCGACGAACCGTTTTCTTTGGCTCGCATTGCTTTTTTAAGAAGCTTCTCGTCTATATATGGTGCTTTTTTGGATGATCGACTCATAAAACAAATTTAAAATTCAAAAATCAAAGTTCAAAATTATTGATTGTTCGCAAAAGCGAACTCCATTAAATTTTGCATTTTGTATTGCTTGCCCCGTTTAATTACGAAGCAATTTGTTCGGGGTAATTTTGATTTTTGCATTTTGATTTTTTAATTATTATCTAATTCCTTTGTGTCGCTTAACAATTAATTTATTCGACCACTTTTTCTTGTTTCTTGTCTTTCTGCCTCCAGTAACCTTACCCCACATTGTTTTTGGTTTTCTTGTACCTCGTGGTTGAACACCTTCTCCACCTCCGTATGGATGGTCTACAGGGTTCATAGCGGTTCCACGAACTGTAGGTCGAATACCAAGCCAACGTGATCGTCCTGCTTTACCAAGAGATGTAAGTGAATGTTCAGCATTTGAAACTTGACCAACTGAAGCAAAAGAATCCCATAAAATTCTGCGAACTTCTTTTGAAGGGAGTTCTAAGTTTGTGTAGCCTTCTTCGTGTGCTAATACTATTGCCCTTGAACCTGCAGAACGAACAATTATGCCGCCGTTATTAGGCTGCATTTCAATATTATGAACTTCGGTACCAATTACAATATTTTTAAGTCGCATCCTGTTCCCAACTTTAATGTCAGCCTTCTCTGATGAAAGAACGACGTCTCCTGCCTTCATCCCTTCCGCAGCCAAAATGTATGCACGTGCACCATCTGGGTAAACTACTAATGCAAGAAACGCAGCACGATATGGATCGTATTCAATGCCCTCTACGCGTCCTGGAATATCTAGTTTCAACTGTTTAAAGTCGGTAAGTCTATAAAGTTTCTTATGTCCTCCACCTTGATGTCTTACTGTAATGCGACCAGCGCTATTGCGACCTGCATGAGTTTTTAAACGCTTCAAAAGAGACTTTTGAGGAGCTTGTTTTGAAAGCATGCTGAAGTCTACTGTAGTTTTTTGGCGAGAGCCAGGACTTGTTGGGTTATATGATTTCATAAATATCTAATTAAATCGCTAATTTTTTTCTAATTCTCTCTAATACTTTCTCTATTTCGTGGCTATTCGAGATAGTAATTCGAGATTTGATTTGTCGTTAATGCGCTATCACATCTATGCTTTGTCCTTCTTTAATAGTAACGATAGCCTTTTTATATCCTTTTGTTTTAAGCGCATTTGGTCGTCCTCTAAAAAATCCGTATTTTGGTTTACGATTAATAATATTAACTTTAACAACTTGAACATTATATATTTTATTTATAGCTTTACGAATTTCAGCACTGGATGCGTGAGAGGCAACCTCAAAAATATACTTATTCATATGACTAGCGTCAGTTGCTTTCTCTGTGATTATTGGCTTTTTTATTATAAACATTTCCATAGTTGTATTTTCTATAAAACTCTCTACTTAGATTTTCCTATTTCTAATATAGCCCTTTTATCTATTAAAACTTCCATGTGTTGTGTAAGATCGAGAGTGTTTAGTGAAGCACCAGTAATAACATCTGTCTTTGGAATATTACGTGATGCGCGTGGCAAATAATTTTCACCAGCAGAAGATATCATAAGAAGACTTGGCTTTTTTGACAAGCTAAAAAAGTTAGCAATCATTTTTTGTGCTTCACGCGTTTTTGGCTCACTAACAGTTAAATCCTCTACAACTTTCAAGTGTCCGCGTCTAACATACTCTGAGATTGCAGATGCAAGAGCGGCGCGACGCATTTTTTTATTCATTTTCTTTGCGTAAACTTTATCATTTCTTGGTCCAAAAGTAACACCTCCTCCAATCCAAATTGGTGAGCGACGTGATCCATGTCTCGCCTGACCAGTACCTTTTTGACGCCATGGCTTTTTTCCTCCACCGCGAACCTCACCACGCGTTTTAGTATGAGCAACGATTTGTCTTAAATTTGCGGCATACATTACCACTGCTTGATGAACAAGATCAGGATTCCATGGACGATTAAAAATTGCGTCTGGCAATTCTGTTTCTCCTATGTTTTCGGCTTTTGTATTGTATAGTGGGACCTTCATTGTTTTTATTATTTAAATAATATCTTAATTTACAATTACCAATTTACAATTTACATTTAATGATTTAATTATCAATTTTTAAACATTTGAAATTTTACTCATTGGAAAATTAAATGTAAATTGAGAATTGAACATTGAAAATTTTATCATTTTTGCATTTCTACTTTCCCTCCAACGTGTCCCGGGACTGCGCCACGGAGCAAAACCAATCTCTCGTCAGATTTTAAATCTACAATTTTTAAATTTTTAACAGTTATACGAACAT
>JAUXUB010000039.1 GCA_030680955.1 bacterium
ATTTAGATGGTAAGAAGCCAAGAATTCAATATTTTATTATATTTACAACAATCCGACAGCTCGTATCGTGATAGATTTTACTCTTGAGGAAATGTAAAAAATGCTATGTCTAATACAAATATAGAAATTTCAAAAAAAGAAACTTACCTTAAATTAATCGAAAATAGTATTGGGACGCGATTGTTTAATTCACTTATCGTGAAATATAAGAATACTGGTGAAGTTATTGATATTCTGCATAATGGTGAATTATCATGCGCATATTTTGTAAGTTCTATTATTGTTCTTATGAGTGGAATGGAAACACCACATACAACCGTAAAAACGGTTAGAAATAAATTAATAGAAAATAATTGGAAAGTTGTAACTGGAGGAATTGAGCCCGGAGATGTTTTATTTTGGGAAAAAGTTAAATTTGATGACGGAAACGAAAACGAGCATATTGGTTTTGCTTTAAATAGCAAAGAGGCTATTTCTACTAGCTGGATTGAACATAAAGTAGTTCGCCATCCGATTATATCTACTAATCACGAGGGTAATAAAATATCTCGAAAAATAACAGCTGTTTATAGGAAGCGAGATATTTAAAATTTAATAGCTTAAAATAAAAGACATGTCAATAAAACCAAAATGTGATAGGTGTAAAAAAGAGCTAAAGGAATTTGGTGGAATTTTGTTTAGTCCGCCCGATAAGAAAAATATGGTTATGAAGCTTCATCTCTGTAAGAAATGCTACACAGCAATTTATCAAAGTTTAAGTAATAAAATTTGAAAATTTAATGAGTTATAAAAAGAAAGTAACAATTTGTTCGAGTGGGTCATTAGTTAAAAAGGCTAAAGAGTGGCAGAAAAAATTAGAAGAAAAAAATTATCAAGTTATTAAAGTCCCTGTAATTATTAAGGGCAATTATGCAAAAATGCATAGCCTACATTATAAAGCAATAGTAGAAAGCGATATACTTTTTGTTCTTAACTTAGAAAAGAATGGAATTATAAATTATATTGGTCCGAGTGTTTTTGCCGAAATAGCATTTGCAATTGGTTTAAATCTTGCCCTGAAAAAACAAATAAAGATATTTTGTCTAAATTTAATACCTCAAAACTTACCATATTCAAAAGAATTGCTACTTTGGAAAAAACTCGGGTGGATTAAAAAGTGGAGAAAAATATAAAGTTTTATAAGCAATAGTTGAAAATTCACAAAATTTACCGTATTATGTAAGTATGAGTGAAAATCTAGAAAACATGAAAATGAAGATTTTGCCGATTTTAAAACGTGCTGGAATTACGCGTTCGGCATTTTTTGGTTCGGTTGCACGTGGAGAGAATCGAGAAGATAGCGATGTTGATATATTAATAGAATTTCAAGATAGCAAATCATTATTTGATCTTGTGGCATTGCAGAACGAGCTTAAAGACGCGCTCGGTCGAGATGTTGATCTTGTAACATATCGCTCCGTGTATCCAAAATTACGTGAGACTATTAAAAGAGATGAGGTCTCTATAATGTAATTGAAGCATGGAAAAAGATCCTAAAATATATTTAGAGCATATTTTGGACAGTATTAATGCAATACAGTCATATACATTAGAAAGGACACGCGAAACTTTCCTCAATTCTTTAATGGAACAAGATGCGGTTATCCGCCGATTTGAAATTATTGGCGAAGCAGCTAAAAATACACCAGAAAGTTTTAAAAATGCGCATAAAGATATTCCGTGGAGTGAGATGGCAGGCATGCGTAATGCATTAATTCACGAATATTTTATAATTGATATTATTGCAGTTTGGGATACTACCCAAGAGGATCTGCCAAAATTAAAAAAACAAATTGAAGAAGTGATTAAAGAATTACAGTAAAATTACCCGCATAAAGCGGGTTAATTTCTTTTTTATGTCAAACATTCGGAACTTTCTTATAACAGCGCATATTGACCATGGTAAAAGTACTTTGGCGGATAGGATGCTAGAGATTACAGGCACTATAGAAAAGCGGCAAATGCAAGCTCAATTTTTGGACCAAATGGACATTGAGAGAGAACGCGGGATTACAATAAAAATGGCTCCAGTAAAGATGGTCTACAAAGATCATATTTTAAATCTCATTGATACGCCGGGCCATTCTGATTTTACCTACGAAGTTTCTCGCGCGCTCTACGCTGTTGAAGGCGTAATATTACTCGTCGATTCTACTCAAGGCATCCAGGCGCAGACGCTCGCTAATTTTTATATGGCCAAGCGTGCCGGGCTTAAAATAATTGGAGCGTTAAGTAAAATTGATGCTCATCCAAAAGATTTAGAAGCTATTCTAAAAGATACTGCTAAACTTATTGGCTGTTCGCCGGAAGATATTTATAGAGTCTCCGGAAAGACTGGCGAAGGGGTAGAGGCGCTACTTGATGCTGTAATAAAAGAGTTACCTCCACCAAAAAAACCAGAATTAATAGGCAATCAAGAAGCCGCCCTAGTTTTTGATTCAATGTACGATGATCACAAAGGTATTGTTGCTCACGTTCGAGTTTTTGGAGGGTCATTCAAAAGAGATGACGCAACAAAGCTAGTTGCAGCAGACACTCATTTTAAAATTAAAGAAGTGGGTTACTTTGTGCCAAAATTAAAAACTGGCGACGTTTTAAATGAAGGCGAGATTGGTTACATTGCAACTGGTATTAAAGATCCAGATAAATTAAATATTGGAGATACGATTGGTGAGATCGGACTTCCAGGACATCAATTACCTAAGCCGGTAGTTTTTGCGGCGCTTTATCCAAGTGAAGAGAGTGATTATGATGATTTAAAAAGCGCATTACATAGGCTTCGATTGAATGATGTTTCGTTTAATTTTGAGCCAGAAATGAGCGAAGTTTTGGGCAGGGGATTTCGTTGTGGTTTTTTGGGACGACTTCATTTTGAAATTATTACAGAACGATTAAAGCGTGAATTTAATTTGGAAACCGTTTCTAGTTTTCCGTCAGTTTCTTATAGAGTTAAGATAAGTAAAGAGTGGGTTGAAGTAAAAACTCCAAAGGATTTTCCTGAAGATTACGAGGCTGCCGAAGAGCCAATAGTTCACATAGAAATAGTTACACCACCGACATATTTGGGAAGTGTGTTTATGTTGCAAAATATTTTTCACTTAAATAATTTAAACACAGAAAGTTTTGGCGACTACATGATTGTTCGTGGCAAAATGCCGCTTACAGATTTGGTTAGTGATTTTGATGATAAATTAAAATCTGTATCATCTGGGTTTGCTTCTTTTAGTTATGAATTAGGTGGATATGAAACCGCAAATCTTACAAAACTTGAAATTTTAGTTGCAAGTGAAGTTGTTCCGGGACTTACTAGAATTGTAAGAAAAGACGAAGCAGAAAGTGAGGCGCGAATAATGGTAGAAAGATTAAAAGATTTGTTACCAAAAGCACAATTCGTTCAAGCTATTCAAGGAAGAGCAATGGGCAGGATTGTTGCACGAGAAAATATAGCAGCACTCAAAAAAGACGTGACTGGATATCTTTATGGAGGAGATAGGACAAGAAAAATGAAGTTATGGAAGAAGCAAGCGCGTGGTAAAAAACGTCTTAAAGCCACTGGAAGAGTGGAAATACCACCATCTGTTTTTAAAGAATTGTTGAAGAAGTAGCTTTAAGGATCATAATCAAAATTTTATTCCCTGAGCTTGTCGAAGGGTAAAATTTTGGCTCTGTAAAGATTAGCGTGTCTGTCTTATCGTTTGAGCTTGTCGAAGACCCAACTTGATATATTTTTTCCGTCATTGCGAGCGAAGCGTGGCAATCCAGACCAAATAGATTGCTTCGGGATGACCCTCGCAATAACAGATCCACTTCTATTCGTCATTCTAGGCTATGCGAAGCAACCTAGTATACGCCTTTATGAATATTGACAAAATATATTAGACATACAAAAAAAGAAATTTTTTAAAGGCAGTCTTTCATGGTAATATTTAAGTATGAGGTTAGCTATAATCATTGTTCTAACTTTAATTATAGGTCTTATTTCGTATCAACATATACGCTTTTTTTATGAGTGGCGCGATGTAGAAGCGGAGCACGCCACATTGCAAAATCAGCTTCAAACGATTAAGAAAGAAAACGAAAACATCGCAGAAGACCTTAATTATTTTCAAAATCCTGAAAATTTAGAAAAAGAAGTTCGCGCCCAATTGAATTATAAAAAACAAGGAGAAAAAGTAATTATTGTAGTTCCAAAGCAATAAAAAATTATTGATGTAACCGTAAATTTGAATTTATGCATCAGCGTTTTTTTGTAATAATCTTTTTACTTTTAATTTTTTTAGGACTAAGTGGTTTTATTGCAATTAGACTTGGCTTTTTCCCAATTGCTATTGTAAATACTCATTTTATTAGAGAATCTTATTTTAATGAAGCGGCGGAAGTAATAGTTTCTGGTTACAAGGCAGATTCAAAGCTTGGAAATACAGAATTAAGGAGGCTCACACTTCAAAAAATCATAGAAGATCAATTGATAAAGAGCGAAGCAGAAAAATATTTTGGGTCATCTTTATCTGATGGTGAAAAACCAGAATCTGTTCGTGCAATGCTAAAAGATCAGGTTAGTTTGCTTGGTACATCATTTGATGATTGGTTGCGTGGTGCAAGGCAAAAAGCAAACGTATTGATTTTAGTTTCCGGTTATTCTTGGAGCGGCGATCAGGTAATTGTATGCAAAGACGGTCAGGGTGATAAGTCTATAACTGGAATAATTTCAGAGCCAAGATCAATATTTACTGGTTGCTAAAATTAATTTAAATATACGCAGATGTAGTACCCCAGCACTAATTCCGGATTATGTAATTGCTAATATATAATTAATCTGCTGTTTCACTTTTAGCTTTATTATAATTTTTGATAGTATTGTAATAGTGAATTGGTGCGGGGCAGGTAGTGGTAGTACATAACCTTCCCAAGCCAGGAAGTGAAAGTGTGAGTATTATGCGGGTATAGTACAATGGCAGTATACGACCTTCCCAAGCCGAGTAGTGAAAATGCGATATAATGCAGATGTAGTATAGTGGTAGTACATAACCTTCCCAAGGTTAGAGTGTGGGTTCGATTCCCATCATCTGCTCCGATTATTTTGGCTCGACTCAGTAAGAATTTAAGGAATATAGGTTCAAATGATATTAAATCTAAGTATTGGAAATTTAATTAAATTATATTCAGTTTCAGCTCTTGTCAGTTTATTTTTTATTATCCTTTGGATTTTATTTTTTTATGTTTACTCTCCAAAAAAAACAATAAGAATTAAGTTTTTGCTAGTTGCTTTTATTTTGGGTATAAGTTCGGCCTTTTTATCATTAATAGTAGAAATGAGACTGTTTAATTATTTTAATATTGATACGTCGTTTTTAGATATCTCTTTCAGTGCCAAAACCTTGAGTGATCTAATTGGTCCACTTATATATTCTTTTTGTTTTGCTGCGATTATTGAAGAAACATCAAAATTTATTTTAGTGAAAAAATTATTTGATTTAACTAATATCAATCAAGTAATAGATGGAATGAAAATCGGTCTTGCTTTGGGTTTAGGTTTCGCATTAATAGAAAATTCAATTTATTTCTCTGCAGTAATAACGCAAACATCAGATAAAATTGCCGCAGTGTTTATTTTGCGCGGAGTTCTCTCAACTTTGGCGCATGGAATATATGGTATAGTTATGGGTTATTATCTTTCACTCGCTAAGTTTTATGAAAAGCTTCACACTCATTTTGTTTGGCGCGCATTAATCGCAAGTTTTTTAATTCATGGTTTATTTAATTTCTTTTTGATAATACAACTAGGTTTTTATTCTCTTTTTATGCTTGTATTCCTTCTTGTGGCTGCAGTTCTTTGGTACAACGATCGTAAAAATTTAGAATTGCGAATAACCATGGGAGATAAAACTCTAGTTGTACCACCATTTTTAGCAGAAAAATTAGAATTTGATATATGGAAAGGAAAAAAAGTTTCTCGTGAAGATTATTTAGAAAAATTATGGAATATTCTTTTAGAAACAGATGAGAGAAAAAATGAGCACATAAATAAGAATAAAGAAGATTAGTGTTGTTTGTAAAATAATTATTATGTTATACCATCCTCAATTAACTACTTCCTATAAGACTTTTGTCATTGCGAGGGCGAAGCCCGCGGCAATCCAGGAAACAACGGGATAAATCTGGATTACTTCGTCGTTCCTCCTCGCAAAGACGAGGTTAAAAAAGTAGTGGTTAATTGGGGATGGTATAGTAAGTATTACAATATTTAATTAGATATGGTTTGATTTGTCTACAAGATAATTTATGATCTATGCTCCAGTAATTTTTTAAAGCTCTAATGAAACATTCCTCTCATCATCTCTCCTTCAACAAAATAGCCTCTTCCGTTGTTTTCGTATTTGTTGCATTAGGTATCAGCTTCTATTTTCTAGGTAATCAAAATAAACTTCTGACTCTGGTCGCAGGAACAGGAACTATCAAAGGTATAACAGTTAAATATGGTGACGGTTCCATTAAAGTTCCAACCACGATTACTATAAATGGAGTTGGCACAAGATCTACCACTGCCTTCAATCAGAACTACTCCTTTAGTGGTTTAACTTCAGGTGTTGTTTATAGTATTTCAATTGTCGTTCCTCCTGGTTGGACAAATCCACGTTTCAATTATTGTAAGAATGCAACAGGTAACTGTCATTTTGATACTGTAACCAATCGAGTATGGAATGGTACTTCAGTTGGCTTGAACGTACCAGCTGGTGGTTATTATGATTTGTGGTGGTATTTCGATCCTGTTTCAATAACCAATCCTCAACCTAAAGGGAACTTTGATGTTGCAAATTGTACCAATATTGCTGGCTGGACTTGTGACCAAACTGACTTCACGAAATCTCTTTCTGTAAAAATCTATGATGGACTCTTTACATCAGGGAAGGCACCTGTTGCCACAGGCATCGCAAATATAACAAGAGAAGCAGGAGTAGGAACTACCTGTGGAGGCGGAACCCCAGTTCATGGTTTCTCCATTATAACGCCCGCATCTCTCAAGAATAATATAGCTCATAATCTCTATGCCTATAGCATAGACATCAATTCAGGTATTCAAGCTACCAATGCCCTAGGAGGCTCCCCAAAATCTATCAATTGTGCGCCTACAGTTGTTCAAGCAACACCTATCGTGCGTAAGTTTCCTTTGAGCAGTAGAGTTATTAGTAATGAAAGCGCCTTTATCAAAAGTAATTTAACTACTGGAGTGCTTGCGAGTCCAACAAAACAGGTAAGTCTTATGTTAGGTACAGTTGTTGATGGCCCAGTTACACAAGGTGGAGTTGTTTATTGGAATATAAATTTTGATTCAGGGCCTGACGGATGGATAAACGAATCTGCCCTTCACCCTAAGGGATTTACATCTTACGAACTACAGACAACTATTTCTCGCGCTGCAAATGCGGCACTATCTTGCACAGACAAAGGAGATGTCGATTGTAATGGTGCTGTTACAGTTACCGATGGAGTTACTGTCTTAAAATGCGCCGCTGGTAGCACCACTTGTAATAAAAGTCTAGCAGATATGGATTGCAGCGATACCGTTACTGTTACAGACGGAGTGAATGTTTTACGGAAAGCGGCGGGGTTGAGTGTGGTGGGGTGTGCGCCAACGGTAAAACGGAATATGCATAGTATTGATTTTGATGGAGATGGAAGATCTGATTATGCGATTTACCGCCCTAGGAAAGCTTTATGGTATTGGCGTAATTATAACACTGGCGAGATAACTAGTGTTCAGTATGGTATTCCGGGGGATAACCCTGTTCCATTTGATTACAATGGTGATGGCAAGACTGATATAGCAGTTTGGGGGATTGATGCAAAAACAGGCTATGGAAGATGGGCTGTTTCGCCGATGGCAGTACAAGGCGTTGAATTCGGTGAAAATGGAGATATTCCCGTGCCAGGCGATTACGATGGTGATAGAAAAGGTGACTTTGCTCTTTGGCGTCCTTCGAATGCTACATGGTACATATATAATGCTGCTCAAGTTCAATTTGGGCAGACAGGGGATATCCCCGTTCCATATGATTACGACGGTGACGGCAAGACGGATTACGCAGTTTATCGCCCTTCTACTAGAACATATTATATCAAGGACAAACCTTCTCGCACATTTAATGGTAGTCAAATTGGGCTCATTCCAATGCCTGGTGATTATGATGGGGATGGAAAAGGCGACTATGCAGTTTTTATTCGTGCTAATGCAACAACGAAGATTAATAATACTTCTGTAGCTTCTACTGCAACTGGTCAGAGTATAGGTGCTAGCTTTGGAAATCCGCTTGCTATTCCCGTGTCTGGAGACTACAACAAAGACGGCAAGACTGATTTTGCGGATTGGGATCCCGCTACTGGTAATTGGAATTATCTGGGTGGAGGTGCTCTGGTGAATTTTGGAGCATCATATGTTTATGAATATGAAAATCAAGCTATCCCGTTGTATGGCGGTATGTTGCCTCGAAGTGTACTGGACGGGATACCTCAAGCGCCACCAATTATTGAAACCTTTTCAATAGATCCAACAGTCATGGATGTAGGACGATCAGCCAAGCTCACATGGAAAGCTTTTGCGAAAGATTGTCGAGGTACATATCGAAAAGATGATGGGACTTATTTGTTTACAAATGGTCCGACACTAGGAACTTGGGATACCCAAGTTTTCACTTATGTTGCTAATACATGGAGGTTTGGCTACACGCTAGGGTGTTTTGGCTTTGGCAGTGATAGAACTTCAAATAAATATACTAATAGTAATTATGTAGAAAAATATGCAGTAGTGACCGTGAATGCTGGCGGAGGTGGGGGAGGAGGCGGGGGTGGTGGAACGATAACCCCTGGAAGCGGTACACACGCAGGTACGCCAAGATATATCGGTGTGGGAACTCCTTATGTACCACAAACAGTTACGATTCACATGAATGGTTTGCCAAGTGTTCTAAATAATCTTCGTTGGAGAGCGCGCATTTGGCCTTATGGAGGGGCAAATACTAAATATTTAGATTCGCGAGAATTAACAGGAAAAGGAGATGTTTATTTTAATGTTCCTCCAGGTAAGTATGATGTGACGCTTGTTTATTTTGAACCATTCTTCAATGATTTTACGTATATTGATTTAAGTAGTGACTTCGACGTTTTTAGAGATGTTTGTTCGCATTGTTTTGATCATCCAGCGAACTCGTATGTTAGAAATAACGCAGGAGAGTTTACCGTTGATGCAACAAATCAATTTGCTGATGTGTCTGTGTATGTTGTTCCGAATGGGGCGACAATCAGAGATTATTCTGTGCCGTTACAACTCTCCACTATCTATCCTGACGCTAAAAAAACAATTGCTGGCCTGTTTACATATAGCCTCGATTCTGTAAAAAAATTATTCAACAGTGCTTTCTGGCAAGAAGCGCTTGCTTTCTCACTTCTCAATGAAAAATGGCCTGCTTGTAAGACGGGACCATTCTATATAGCGCCATCCGCACAGGGAATGGGGCTTGGGGTGTCACTGACAAATATTTTGCTTCAAGGTAGACAAGCATGGGTAAATGTTAATAGCAAGCTCTCCATTGGTTCGTTTTTTAATAGTTCTTATGATAGTCAGCCTGATAGTTTTGATAATATAAATACTATTAATCTTGTACCGAAAACATATTTCTTCTATGATCCATTGAATAAAAACCTTCGTTCAATGTTGGGTTATGCTGGGTATGTTTTATTACGAGAGACAAATGGTGGAATAATAATAGAAACGGATATTCTATTAAATAAAGACTATATATTTTCAACTCCAAATGGCATATCTACTATGCAAAATATATTTACTCATGAATTTGGGCATGTACTTGGTATTGCTCACGATAAAAGCAATCCCATCAATGTTATGTTTGGTAGCGAAGGCGACCCGAATTTAATTCAAGACGCAATAAAAAATCAAAATTTGATGACTGGTGGAATTATGCCATTGACAGATGACGATAAGATTGCTCTCGTTTCTAACTATAATTTTTGTCAATAATGTAATTTTTATGTTACAATATTTTTAATATAATTAAAATAAAATTTTATGGATAATAAACCAAACGTTCCAGCGGTAGTTCCAAATGTAGTATTAAAAACGCGCGTTCGAGATGAAAGTATAGGAGGGGATAATCCTTATAGGTGGCAGGATGTACAGTCGGGTGATTTATTTAGAGGAAAAAAAGTTGTTGTGTTTTCTCTGCCTGGGGCTTTTACTCCAACTTGCAGCACATCTCACTTGCCGGGCTACGAGGCAAAGTATGACGAATTTAA
>JAUXUB010000041.1 GCA_030680955.1 bacterium
ATTTAGATCAGACTAGATTGCTTCGCTCCGCTCGCAAAGACGGAAAAATATAACAGCAAGGTAGGTCTTCGACAAGCTCAGACAATAATCTTTTTTATTTTATTCTGTCTTAATACCTCGTCAGCTTGCTGCGAGGTTACCATATAGATTCCCCGAGTCCAGAGCTTGCTCTGGGGTTTAATACCTTTTATTATGCATAAGGTCTAGTATATCAGTATCAAGAAAAAATGTTATAATAAACACATTAAAATTAATTACAAATTTATGGAGCCGAAAGAACTCGAGAAATATAGCTTCTTGTGGTCGGAAATTAGATTAATCATCGCCGCTATTGCGCTTTTCCTTGGTGGAATTCCACCGATATATAAAATAATGCCCTACGACGCCTTTGGTGGTCTAGTTGGCATTTTACTTAAACTCTGTTGGATTATTTCAGGCGCAACTGCGTTGTACTTACTTTATAAGTGGAATAAGAGTGGTCAAAAACTTTTTAACGAAAAAGACCCTAAAGATTTAATAACTTTTATTGTCTTGATTGTTTCTGGAGTTAATTTAGGAATTGCAGGTTTATTAGGTAATAATATTGGCATGTCGATGATCCCGTATGATTCAAGGAGTTTGATTTTTATTATCGTTGGTGCTATTTACCTATTCGCTGCCTATAATCTTTTTATAAAGTGGCAAAAAAACAGTAATAAATTGTTTTAATTGAATTAATTCCTCGTCAGCTTGCTACGAGGTAGTTCATTGAAGGCTGTTTAAATTTGAGCGATGTATGACTCTATAAAAAAAATTGATTTAATCCTTATAAGTTTCTATCGTAAAAACGAAGAGAAATTCGCACGATTTGCAATTTTTTTAGTTTATTTTTGGTTTGGAGTTCTAAAACTTATAGGACTTAGTCCCGCAACACCTCTTGTTAAAGAGCTATATGACGTGACAATTGGTTCAATTGGAATCATTCCTTTTACATTTTTTTATCCACTATTCTCACTTTTAGAAGTAACCATTGGCATCCTTTTCCTTATTCGTGGTTTAGAACGGCCTGCGATTTTATTACTGGCCTTTCATCTTGTCACAACAATTCTGCCACTAATTTTTCTACCACAAATTACTTGGCACTCGTTTTTGGTTCCTACGCTAGAAGGACAATATATTATAAAAAATATTCTTATTGCTGCTTGTGCCATTGTTGTTGGGTCAAAACTTGTTCCTATTTCAAGTAAATAATTAAAAAATGTTTAATATGTTATAATTAATCATTAATTTATGAAATATGATTTTCTGATTTTAGGAGTTGGCATGCAAGGTAAAATTGCGGCACGTGATTTACTAGAACATGATAATAGTGTATTTTTAGCCGATCTTTATAAAGAAAATGCTAGTAAAATATTAAAATATCCAAAGACGGAATTTGCCATTATAGATCTAAGTAACATAAAAGAAACGATTGAACTTATAAAAAAAGTTGATCCGAGAGTTGTTTTAAATTGCGCAGAAGGGGATTGGAATTTAAATGTTTATAAGGCGTGCCTTCAAACCAAAAAACATGTATTAGATTTAGGATCTGATATTCCCATGACAAAAAAACAATTTGCAATGCACAAAGATTTTAAAAAGAATGATATTGTTGCAATAACTGGTTGTGGATCAACTCCTGGAATTAATAATATAATGCTTCATCATGCTCATCAGCTTTTTGATAGCGTTGAAACAATTGAAGTTGGATTTGCTTGGGACTCAAATATTAAAAAATTTGTGGTACCATTTTCTATTCAAAGTATTATAGAAGAATTTACAGATCCAGCACCGCTTATTGAAAATGGGAAATTAATCGAAGTAAATCCATTAGATCGAATTGAAGAAAGAAATTTTCGTGAAATTGGAAAACAAAAATGTTTTCTAGTCCGTCATCCAGAAACTTATACTTTTAATTTGTTTAATAAAAAATTGGGATTAAAAAATTTGAGATATTATGCTGGATTTCCAAGTCATTCAGCTGACACAATTAGAACATTTATTGATAGTGGCTTAGGTAATAAGACACCGATTATAATAGATGGCAAAAAAATCGTACCAGTAGACGTTCTAACTCAGGTACTCAAAAAATTGCCTTTTCCAGATGGTTACACCGAGAAGGAAAATATCTGGGTGCATGTTTGGGGTAAGAAAAATAAAAAACATCATGAAATTCTAATGGAATGCATTGTAAATACTCTTCCTGGTTGGGAAGATGCGGGGTGCAATGTAGACACCGGCATGCCTGCTTCTATAATGGCTATCATGGTTAAAAATGGTACAGTAACCGCAAGGGGTAGCTTTGCGCCTGGTCCAGTAATTCCAGTTGACCTATTTTTTAAAGAGTTAAGAGAGCGCAGTATGACGGTTTATCAAAATGGTACTGTAATTAACTAAATTTATTTGACTCTAGATTTTAAAGTGTTATAATAGGCGAAGCACTTAAGTAATATTTTGGAGGTGGGGTAAGTGGATACTTCTAAGCAGTTAGTAGTGAAATTCGGCACCGAAGTTCTGATGGGAAAAGTTTGGAATGGGAAACAACGACTAAGCCGACAAGTATTCAGTAATGCTGCAAGCCAAATAGCCAGACTTCAAGCTAGTAATATTGGGATGACGGTTGTAACCTCTGGTGCTATTCAAGCTGGACGCGAAAGTATTTTAAAATTAGAAAATAATATTATCCGACTTGAGAGTATTTTATCAAAGAAAAAAGAACTTGCTGGCATCGGTGCTCGACATCTTCTAGATATGTGGGGAAGGGGATTTGCACGACAGAACAGAGAGGTCGCTCAATTATGGGTGACTTTTGAAAATTTAAGTAATGAAGGCGAACTAGAAAGTATTCGTTCCAGTATTTTGAATTATCAAAACCTCAACATCATTCCTATAGTGAATGAAAATGATGTAGTCTCCGATAGTGAAATCAAATCAATGGAAGCGGGGCTAAGCGAAAACGATCGGTTAGCAAGAATGATAGCGCAACTTTTAGGTGCAGATTCCATTTTATTTGTAACGAAATGTGGTGGAGTCTATGATAAAAATCCCACTGAATATCCAGATGCAAAAATTTATTCTGAAATTGACGTCAAAACCGCTATTGAAATTATCAACAATGTTACTATCGCAAACGCATCAGCTTCAACGAGCGGCGCAGGTGGGATTGTAGCAAAGCTTCAAGAAGCACTCTTGTGTCTTGACGCTGGAATGAGAGTTGCGATAGCAGGAATGAATGAAGATACTATTTATAAATTTGCTATAGGAGAACCACAAGGAACAATGGTTGTTAAGTCATTAAGTTCACCTAGTGAAGTTATAAATACTGATAGTGAAAAGACTTTAATCCTAGAATAATGGCTTTATAATTTCTGCTGTTATTTACTAATCTATAGTCAACAATATATCCGCCTAGATAACTAAGGCGGTTTTTAATTTTCTGTAAAATTATATTATATTTCTATCCAGTATTTTCCAATGCAAGATGAGCCCAAAATGATTTTATACAAATTATTTCCTGAGCTTGTCGAAGGAATACAACATTTACCAACAAATGCTACGTTATTTTACAAGGTAGTCCCTCGACTCATAAAATTCGCTCGGGAACTATTTTGGACA
>JAUXUB010000042.1 GCA_030680955.1 bacterium
GTAATAACACCAATTTTCATATTATTAATGTCACTCCAATTAAGTATCCCAGGGATTGTAATTGTTGTAGTTTTAGAGGTAAAAATGGTTTGATCAGTACCGGTATAATCAGGCAAATAGGGTATGCCATCATAAATAGTACCACCTAAATCAATACGCGGTGTTATTTTTAATGTTGATCCATTAGAAGATCGAGCAGCCCAAACAATCAAATTAAATGTCGTCGATGGAATTCCCTGCGAGTTGGTTGTATGTACTCCAAACAGCGCGGAACTATTTAGTGCTGCACTATAAATATATTTAGTACTAGAGTTTTCATTAAGTACACATAGGTAGTTATCAAAATCGGTACAATTATTCTTGGTCCAAGTTCCTGTGAGAATACCAACTGTGCTTGTTATTGGTTGGAGGGTAAACGTTCCCGACGTTGTATTCCCAATCGCATATGCGGGCTGAACTGGCAATAAAGTTAAATCGTTTCCAATTTCGTAAACATTTGAAAAACTGCCACCATCTGTTGTTGTTAAATCTTGATACTTTGCTGATTCAAAACGCATATTTAAATCCCATGAACCACAACCATAAGAGTAGTAGTAACCAGATGCAAATGTATTTACTGGGTCAACAGGCAGAACTGCAAGCGGTGGTTGCGAGCCAGCAAGTTGAGTAAAATCGATTGGGAGCCAACCATCGCCGTTTACGGCGCGCAATTTATCGGAGGATACTTGTGCATATTGCCAACCGGGAGGCGCGGCAGGTGGTGTGATGTCATTAGGTACAGAAACAAAAATTCTGGGATCTACTCCTCCTGGCGGCGGCGGATCTCCTACGCAAGAGTCGTGTTCTCCAACTGGTGAACCCACATTAGGAAATCTTGGGCCATCGCCATCTTCCGTTACCGAGTTTGACGAGGCGCCATAATTAAACAATGCCATTGCTAAATTTATGTGAGTTGCATCAGATAACCTTTGCGCGTCTCTGGCCCGGCGCAAATATTCGGCCGGATTTAAAATGAGCATAACAATAGCGGCAAGCACCACAAGCACCGCTATCACAACCAAAATTTCTATTAATGTGAATCCTTTTTTGATCATTGGTTAAAGTATAGCATAAGATATAAAAACAATATTTACTGACCCGATGACCAGAACAGGGGGAATAATATTTGGGTCATCAGGTCAGAAGAGGGACAGGGAAAAAATCAATGCGAATTAATAGAATAACTATACCATATTGAAGTTACATGAGGAAAAAGGAGGGGTGGGGATAAGTTTAGGGCTAAGCTAAAAAACCAATATTATGACTTCCGATGTCCGGAGACAACTGCATTAATATTTGGGACATCGTAAGTCGGTATAACCATGGGGTGGGGATAAGTAGACACCAATATTTACTGACCCGATGACCAGAACAGGGGGAATAATATTTGGGTCATCAGGTCAGAAAAAAATGGGAGGGTTATCAGATGAGGGAGGGTAACTGCATTAATATTTGGGTAGTCGGATGTCGGACTACCACTTTAACATTAAGCAGGAATAGGAATTCTATTTCGTCCCGCAATTATTTCAAGATTTTCCTTATTGTGCGTTCGTTCTATATAATCTAAAATCTCAATTCCTAAAATGACACCGTTTTTATCCACGTCAAATAAAATACCACCCTTATCTTTGCTGGTTTTTGCAACTTTGCCTTCTACTAAAGCAATATAGAGGGCATCTACTTCCTTGTCGTACTTAATTTTCATAATAAGAAGTTATTATTATATATATTTCTTTATCTTGTTTATAGATAACAATTAGCTTTTTAGTTCCAAATTTATACACGCACTTTATTTTCTCGTACTCTAAAATTTCTCTATTCTGTCCATTTATCAGCGCCTCCGTAATTAATCTCTTACTAATAACTCTTTGCTTTAGACGATCTAGTGCGTGCTTACTGTATCGTATCTTCATTTATATAATTCATTGTATATCAAAAATAGTTAGTTGGTCAACTGCATGCAATAATTCGGTCTAATTTCGATAGATCGTCCTCTGCCCTTCCGTAAAATTCCACTCTCCATACAGACATAGGAAAAATTTAATAATACTTCTTCTTTATTTCAGAAAGCGGAGTACTTTTTTTACAAGTAATGAAATTCCTGTAAGTCTCTTTTTTGCTTTAGCAGTAAGTTCATATCCAAAATCAGGGTCTTCTAGAACGTCTTTAATTGTCTCAGCAATAAATGCTTTTGTTATAGGCGTAAGTTTTTTATTTTCTTTAGTAATTACATTTATGCTTTTATAATATCACAGCTTATTTGATGAGTAAACATATGATATAATAAAAGTGGAAGTAGGAAAATATTTGATCATCAGACTATTATCACAGATAAAAAACGCTCAATGTTATGAAGTCGGATAACCTACTGCAAAAAAATCAATATTTGGGTTATCCGACTTCGAGAGACAGCGAAAGTCGGGGGCAAATAAATAAGAAACAATGCCGGAAAAAACGATAAAAAAGAAAAAGGGGACTCATTTGCTTACAAGAACGATAATTTTTATGGCCATTATCGCTGTTGTGCCGCTAATTATTGCTGCGCTATCAATTCGCATTTTTGATAATCTGCAAAAAAAAGATATTGATGCAAGACAAATTGACGTTATTTTAAGAGTTGAGCATGATCTTAATAAAGAATTTTCTACAAAGCCAAATACAAATGGGACAATAATTGACTCATCCGGTAACCAAGACAAAAAAACAATAATTGGGTTACCAGATGAGAGCACTGCTAAACTAAAAGAAACATTAAAGAGCGTTATTACGGAGAATGAAATTAAACGAACGGGTTATATTTTTATAACTGACGATAGAGGAATGCTTTTGGTGCATAGTCAAAAAGAGGTGAGCGAACCAGTGGATTTGAGCTCTTCGCCAATTGTAGGAAGTCAACTTTTCCAAGGAAATATAAAACTTGAGGGACAACCAAGCTACGATAGTTATTGGGGAGTGCCGGTTATTGGAAATGGAAAAATGACAACCATTGTGGGTTTTGACAAAAAAATAGGAGTTTTTGTTGAGCTACCCGCAAAAGAATCTAATACAGATTTCGTGTTTCTTGCAACCCAATTTTCAATCGTCGCAGTATTTGCTTTTCTCCTCACCGCAATATTTGGTTATTATCTTGCAAGTGGAATAATCTCTCCCATTCGTGAATTGCAGAGAGGTACCAAACGTATAGTAGAAGAAAAATTTGATGAACCAGTTAAAATAAAAAGCGCAAACGAAATAGAAGATTTGGGCGAAGCATTTAATACAATGATGGGTGGCCTAAAAGAACTTAAAGAACTACGAGAAGAATTTATTTTCGTTGCCGCGCATGAACTTCGCACTCCTGTTACTGCAATTAAAGGTTTTATTCAATTGGTGCTGGAGGAGCAAGCTGCAACAGCAAATACAGGCGTTGCCAATCCTTCGACTACGCTCAGGACAAGAGAATACCTAACAAAAGCTATTGGAGCAAACGAGCGTCTTATTACATTAGTTAATGATTTGCTTGAAGTAGCCCGAGAAGAAGCAGGAAGACTTGAGATTGAAGTGAGGCCTACAAACATTACAGAACCTATTGCAACTACAATTTCAGAGCTTTCTCAACTTGCCAAAGAAAAACAGATAGAAATAAAATACTCACCCTCCCAATTTTTATCTGACAAAAGTTCGGAGGGTAAACCTGCAAAAGATTTGCCACAAGTACAGGGCGATGCGCGCCGCATTGGTGAAGTTACAACAAACCTTATTGGGAATTCTATAAAATATATGGGTGGCGCTGGAACTATTACAGTTTCGCATGAAATCAAAGGCGACAAACTTGTAACGTACATTGCAGACACTGGAACAGGAATTTCCAAAGAAGCCCAAGGTAAATTATTTGAAAAGTTTTATAGAGTTTATAACGAGAAAACAAAAGATGTTAAAGGTACAGGACTCGGACTCTTTATTGTTAAGAAAATTATAGAAAAAATGGGTGGGAAAATTACTGTAGAATCCCCCACGTTACCAAGTGGCGGCGGAACGACATTTAGCTTTGAGTTGCCAGTGGCGAAATAGGTAACAAGTGAAGTGAAACATGTGATACCATTTCCAATTAACCTCTACTCTTTTAACCTCGTCTTTGCGAGGAGGAACGACGAAGCAATCCAGATTTATCCCGTTATTTCCTGGATTGCCGCGGGCTTCGCCCTCGCAATGACAAAAGTCTTATAGGAAGTGGCTAATTAAGGATAGTATAAGATAAGAAATGAAACATGGGAAAAATGTAGAATTTGGAAAAAATGAAAAACTCCGTGGTGCGGAGTTTTTTTCAAGATATCAGTTTAGGATATCTGTATCTATAATAACTCTGGTCTTTTTCACATCAAAGTCTTTAACTGATTTTCTTAGTACTTCTTTATCTCCATCAAATGGAGGACTTTCATAAATAACTTCGTCGTCTTTATCCCAGATTGCTAAAACCTCTCCATCTGCGAAAACGCGAATCTTAGCGCCACATTTACAGAAATACTCTGAAATATACTCTCTCGTTAATGGAGTGTATTGGATACTTTCTGGACCATTATAATAATGCTTATGATCAAACCATAACCACATTAATTACTCTCCTCTCCTAAAATACTGGGTAGATTATATCACAATTAATTAAAATTGCAACCTAAAAGCAATATTATGACATCCGACTACCAAGACAAGAGAGGGCCTCAATATTTGGGTAGTCGGATGTCGGGGAAAAATGAGGTCTCAATATTTATGAAGTCCAATGTCCAGCGACAACTGCATTAATATTTGGGACATCGGACTTCAGGGGGTCATCAGGTCAGAAAAGAGACGAGGGGAAATCAATATTTGGGTAATCGGATGTCGGGACGCTTATTTATTAAAATAACTGTCAAATTTTTAAAAATCCAAATTCTATATTCTCCGCCAAAGGCGGATCCAACTCTGGTGGACAAATTCTACAAAGAGACTCCGAGTTTTCGCTGTAATTGCTTTTGAGACAAATCGCGAACAAAATAAATTTTTGATCTACCAACTTTTTTAGGAGAAGAGATTATATCTATTTTGGTGATAATTGGTGAGTGTATTGGATATGTTTTTTCCATTCCTACTCCAGCAACAATTCCACGAACCGTAAATGTTGCGCCTGGTTCCGAGCCATGTTTCCTGGAAATTACGATACCGACAAAACGGCCCACCTGATCGTGAACCCTAATTTTTGCTCCTGCCTTTATTTTTTTTAATATTTCTTCTGAAATCATACAAGATAATTCGAATCTACGAATTTTTAACGAATAATACAAATATAAAAACTCATTCGTTACATTCGTATTAAATTCGTATCATTCGCATTATAATTTATTGTTGCTTAGTAAAAAATCCCGATATTTCTTTTGCAAGAACATCAATGGAAGTTTTAGCTTTGATAAAATATGCAACAGCTCCCAATTCTTTGCCTCGCGCAATGTCGGACTCTTGCCCGAGGTTTGAAACAATCATTACAGGCAATTTAACCAAACGTGGATCGTCGCGCATAATTTCTAGAACTTCAAACCCCGATTTTTTTGGGAGTATTAAATCCAGTAGAACCAAATCTGGTTTTTCTTTGCGCAATAATTCTAATGCTTCTTCACCATCTGCGGCGTAAGCCACAACAAAACCCTCCTTTGCAAGGCGGGCCTTCAAGAGCGATGAAAGAAATGGATCGTCTTCTACTAAAAGTAGTTTCTTCTGAGGCATAGAATTATTATAGCATACACACCAATTAACCTACAACTGTGAACTCATAACTAACCACATAAAAATATATAATTTCAAATTTATACGTCGTTATTGGTCGTTAGTTATAAGTTGTGGGTTGTTCTTTAAAAGAGCTTTTAAGTTATCCCAAGTACGTCACACCTCGCTAAAGCTCGGTACATATAATTCGAATGTTACGAATAAAGTAACGAATGATACGAATAGTTAGTATCCCAATTCGTTATATTCGTCGAGAAATTCGTTTAATTCGTATTACATACAGCTCACCTTAGTGAGATGCAACGAGTCGTGGCTTGTGGCCTTACGACTAATACCATTGACCAAATATTAGACTTGGTCGATCGACAAACTTTTTGTATTTAATTAATCCACGGACAGCTTCCGCTACCCGTGCCTTGTTACGACTTCTGCCATGTCACCGAACTTACCCTAACCCAGCTTGAAATTTATGATTTCAAGCTGGAAAACTCTAAACTCTAATATCTAAACTCTAAACAAATGGGAAATAAATTCTCAAAACTCAAAACTTTGAATTTTGGAATTTGAGATTGTTTAGGATTTAGGATTTCGATTTTAGGATTTCCCAGCTTAAAGTTCACAAACTTTAAGCTGGGCTTCAGGTATTCCCGGCTTCCTTGCAGTGACGGGCGGTGAGTACAAGATCCGAGAACGTATTCACCGCGCCATAGCTGATGCGCGATTACTAGCGATTCCGACTTCATGGAGGCGAGTTGCAGCCTCCAATCCGAACTGGGGCCAGATTTATGGGATTAGCTCCGGCTTGCGCCTTGGCAACCCTTTGTTCTGACCATTGTAGCACGTGTGTAGCCCAGGACATCAGAGGGCCACGCTGATTTGACGTCATCCCCGCCTTCCTCCCCCCTCTTTGTTCACAAATGCGAAAGCTGATAGCTATTAGCTTATAGCTTTTAGAAAAAAAACTTTTAAATTCCTAAAAGCTAACAGCTCTAAGCTGAAAGCTTTGCGCTTATGCGCAAAGAGGGGGGCGGTTCTGTGTGACACTTGTAACACACAGTAGGGGTTGCGCTCGTTACCCCACTTAAGGGAACGTCTCCTATTTTTTTTAATCTCTAGATTACTTTAGAGTTAAGACTATACCTTCATCCCTCTCCACGCATGGGGAGGGAGCTGGCGTGTTAGCTAGAAAAACAATTGTTTATTTTTCTAACTCCTCCCTACTACGCCTTCGGCGAATAGGGAAAGTCGTTACAGGGTCTGGAAGTTTATATCGCATACTAGGAATGATATGAGGTAAAATTACCTCAAGAAATTTATTGTGTGAATTTTTTCTGATTGTTAGCTTTTTATTACTTCCTATCACTGTCTCAATGCCAAATTGTTCTAATAGGACATTTTGTACTCTTTGCATACTCAATAGATCGAAGCAGTCGGTTGATATTATAACTTTTTCCCCAGTCCAACAACCATCATCCATATACCAAACTGCTAATGACATTGGAGTAAGTTGAAGTCCTTCTGGAAATACTTTCTTACCTTCCGAATAAAAAATTGTTCTCCATGGCCTAAAATATTGCCTAAGAACAAAGTATATAGAAGCGTATTGCTTATTACGCTTTTTATATTCTCTAACAATTTCTCGTGGTGATGCTGGATATGCTAAAGATTTTAACTCATCATATTTCCATATGACATAATCTTTTTGAGCGTTTGATTGCTCAATCCTGATTTGTCCCTTAGGACGAATCGTAGCATCTCCTAGCACGCAACCAATTAAAATTTCACGCTGTCTCACGTTTACACGTAATACTAAATTTTTCCTAGCACAAAGCATTATTGGAACTTCCAAACTTCCCACGGTATTGCCCTCTGGTAACTGGTCACAAGACGCTGGTTTCTGGTACATTTTTTAATTATACCAGTCACCAGGCATTTAACACCAGCTATCAGTTCGGGTTTCACCGTTATGAGCCAGATTTTCAATCAGGATTACTCCTGAAAGTCTCGAGATTTCAAGATACGAGCTGACGACAACCGTGCAGCACCTGTTCCTAGGTCCTTGAGAGACAACTCGCCTTTCGACAAGTCTTCCTAGAAATTTCAAGCCCTGGTAAGGTTCCTCGTTTACCGTCGAATTAAACCACATGCTCCACCGCTTGTGCGGATCCCCGTCTATTCCTTTGAGTTTTAGCCTTGCGGCCGTACTTCCCAGGCGGTCTGTTTAACGCGTTAGCTAAGCCACTCCGAGGGTCGATACTCGAAATAGCGAACAGACATCGTTTACGGCGTGGACTACAAGGGTATCTACAATTTTGTTACTGAACAAAATTGTAATTTTCAATTTTCAAACACCAATTTACAATTAAATTCCAATGCTTAAAACTTAAAATTACAAAATTATTACTGGCATGGACATTTCTACCATGCTCTGCATGTCGCCATGCAGTTCGGACTATATCTTATCAAAAAAATTATATGGCGAGTGAGATTCACTCGCCTTTTTTTGATCTCAGCGTATAGTCTCTGAGGGAATCACAAATTTATCTTGGTCTATTTTAAATCTATCTGGAATTAATTGCCTCATCAAGCAACCTATCTGGCGCTAAACGAAGCCCGCACACAGCACAATGCGCATGCTTTTTATTTTCCAAACTCGTATTATTTTCAGAACAATTAATATCCATACAAACAGGTCTGGCTACAGTGGACAAACAATTTGAACACCATCCAGCGATTGTTTCCATGATATCCTCTTTCTTTGTGATCTTCCCTGCTGGTTGTCTGCACCAACAGATTTTTACCTTTCGGTACTGTTGGATACTCAGGGTTTCCAGCATATAGCTAAGTTATCCGAGCACATAAAGCTTATGTGCTCGGGGACTATTCTCCTCCATACCCATGGAGGGATTATTTTTTTGATTTTTGATTTCTAGCTGTGGTCAGGTCTTTGTGAAGAAGCTCTCGGAGCTCGATTTGCTTGGTCCGCCTCTGGCGGAAATCGAGCGAGAGCGCAGGTCCGATTTTTCGCAGGAAAAAATCGAGACCGATTCTAAACAAAGATCTGACCGCAGTAGACGCAAAAAAATAATCAGTTAATCCTTTTTGCTCCCCACGCTTTCGTGTTTCAGGGTCAGGTGCGCCCCAGTGAACTGCCTTCGCCTTTGGTATTCCGCACGATATCAACGGATTTCACCCCTACACCGTGCGTTCTATTCACCTCTAGCGCCCTCTAGCACTGCAGTATCCTAAGCAGCCTTACCGTTAGGCGGTAAGATTTAACATAAGACTTGCAGAGCCCCCTACACACCCTTTACGCCCAATAAATCCGGATAACGCTCGAGGTCTACGTATTACCGCGGGTGCTGGCACGTAGTTACCAACCTCTTTCCATACGCTACTCTGCCGAAGCTTGTTTGCGTATTACCGCAGTTTACAACCCGAAGGCCTTCTTCCTGCACGCGGCGTCGCTCCATCAGGCTTTCGCCCATTGTGGAATATTCTCGACTGCTGCCTCCCGTAGGAGTACGGACCGTTTCTCAGTTCCGTCGTTGGAGATCGGGCTCTCACCCCTCCTACCCGTCATAGCCTTGGTGAGCCATTACCTCACCAACTAGCTGATAGGACCTAAGCCACTCCCGAAGCGAATTGCTTCTTTAATATTGCTATACCATCGGATATTACCCCATCTTTCAATGGGCTATCTCCGACTTCGGGGTATGTACTAGGGTATTACTAACTCGTTCGCCACTATCCGGCGCGTAGCGCCGGAACATTTAAATGTTGAAATATTTAAATATCCCAGTGCTACGCACTGGACCGTTCGACTTGCATGCCTTATCCACGCCGCCAGCGTTCATCCTGGACCAGGATCAAATCCTCTTTTAAAAATAAATTGCAAAGTACACTCGATCGAGGACCTTGCAATTAATCTTTCTATTGGGATAACTTAAAAACTCTCTTTTTGTCCGCCATAGCTCAAAGAGCGAAGGCGGATTACTAACTCTTTTAATTTTTTTATTGGTTCCTTATTAAATTTTCGAAGTACCGAATGCTTGTAATTCTGAATTTCAGAATTAAAACACCCGCCCAAGCCTTCGCGCTTCTAGCGAAAGAAACTCTAAAATCTAATTTCTAATTTCTAAATTCTAAAATTTTTGTTTAGGATTTAGATTTTAAACTTTAGGCTTTCCTTCTGAAAGAAGGCTGGGGCGGATGCTCTAAAACTAAGCCAATATAATGTTTTTAATTTATCTACACTATATTACGTAAGTAGGATAAATATAGCAAATATGCAGATATCGTCAAGGGCTTTTTGTAAATATTAAAAGACTCTAATTTAAATGTTTTTATTTAAGTTTATTTGACAAAACGACGATTTAAATGTTATATTGCCTCCAGAACTTGGGATTGAATATTTCCAACCAAAAAACCAAGAGAAAGGTGCTGAACAATGAGATACTTCGGTTTCGGAATGATTTGGATCGGATATGGTATAGCGGTTGCGGGCGCGGCGTTCGGTGGATTGCATGGCGGCGATATCGGCGGAGTTGCGTTTGGTGGAGGTTTCATCTGTTTTCTCGCTTCTGCAATTTATGCTAGCGCCTTTAGCAACAATTGAAAATCTTTATGCATAAAAAGGCCGCGTCACGGGACGCGGCATTTTATTTTAAATACAATTTTGTAATAAAAAGAAAAGTGTGATATTTTATACTATCCCCAATTAACCACTTCCTTTAAGACTTTTGTCATTGCGAGGGCGAAGCCCGCGGCAATCTAGGAAATAACGGGATAAATTTGGATTGCTTCGTCGTTCCTCCTCGCAAAGACGAGATTAAAAGAGTAGTGGTTAATTGGGGATGGTATTAGAACAAGATCATAAAGAAAAAAGGAGAAGTATATGCAAGAGCAAAGTGAACTTCAAACTCTTCTAAAATCATATTTAAAAAAATAATCCACAAGGCGCGAAAGAACTTGCCGAAGAATTTGAAATAGCAATCGGCACAATCATCAGATGGGCAAATGGTGTCTCTCACCCATATCCGCAAGTTACCCAAAAAGTCATCGCTATTCTTAAGACGAAAACACAAACAGGATAATATTAGTCCTGTTTTATTTTAAAAAAACACCGCAATGCGGTGATTTTTGTTTAATCCTATTTAAAATCTACTACCAAGATTTAGGTTTTGGTGGTGGTGGCACCAGAATATTTTTTTCGAGAGATTTCAAAGCTAAATACATTTTTACGTCTGGATGCTCTTTAATAGAGTTTGCTAAATTAGGATTTGAGCTTTCTATAGAAGGCATTATAAAACTTATTTGGCAGAAAGCTCGAACCGCTTCAGATTCAGCGAGATCCTGAATGCCTCTTTCAATTATGTGTCTATGAGCTTCAGATAATCCTTCCTCCGTATTGTTTTCACTACTGTCTAAATTTTCAGTCATAAATTTTAATTTAATTGCTACCTCTTTAATAATGGCAAAAAAAACGACCTTTTATTGTGAATGCATTTTCTTTTCAATCATCGCAACGCGTTTTTCAAGTACCACAAACTCATCGCGAGAAACTTTTTCTATAGAATCCATGTGCTCCAGCATTACACCAATACGATGTTCTTCGGAACGTCCATTGTTTGATTTTTCTTTGGCTTTTTTTATCATGGCTTTATTATAATAACAATCCTATTAATTGCGCAAGTTCAAGTAATTTCCTTGTAATTTTGTTATTCGTATATTCGCCAAATTCGTAAATTCGTGGAGTTACTTCTTTCCTTCAATAATGAGCGCAGAAACACTTTGCGGAACCTCATCATAGTGAGAAAATTCCATTGTGAAACTTCCGCGACCTTGTGTCATGGAACGTAATTTTGTTGCATAACCAAACATTTCTGAAAGTGGAACTTTGGCATCCACAACTTTTATAATTCCGCGCTCGGACATTTCTTCTATCTTACCTCGCTTGGAACTTAAATCTCCTGTAATATCACCAAGATAATCTGGTGGAATAATAACTTGAATTTTCATAATAGGTTCCAAAATAACTGGCTTAGCAAGATTCGCGGCTGCGCGTAGCGCCATAGACCCCGCAAGTTTAAATGCAATTTCGGATGAGTCTACATCGTGATAAGAACCATCAAAAACTGTAACCTCAACATCCGTCATCAAATGTCCCGAAATAACACCTCTAGACAAAGCTTCTTTAACACCTTTTTCAATTGGCGATATGAATTCTTTAGGAATTGAACCTCCCTTTGTTGCGTCAATAAATTCAAATCCTTTGCCACGCTCCATTGGTTTAACTCTAAGCCAGCAATGTCCGTATTGTCCTTTACCACCAGATTGCTTAATGTATTTTCCTTCCGCTTCTGCTTCTTTTTTTATAGTTTCTTTATATGCAACTTGAGGTTTGCCAGTATTTGTCTGAACACCAAATTCACGCTTCATTCTGTCTACTAAAATTTCTAAGTGCAATTCACCCATGCCAGAGATAATGGTCTCGCCAGTTTCAAGATCTCCTGCAACTCTAAATGTTGGGTCTTCTTCAGTTAACTTATGCAAGGCCACACCCATTTTTTCTTGGTCAGCTTTTGTCTTCGGATCAATTCTCATAGAAATAACTGGCTCTGGGAAAGTGATGGACTCTAGTATTATAGGATTATCAATATCGCAAATAGTATCTCCTGTTGAAGTATCTTTTGCACCAACGAGTGCCGCAATATTCCCTGCTTCTACTTCTTCTACTTCTTCGCGTTCATTGGCGTGTAGTCGCACAATACGCCCAACTCTTTCCTGAGTATTCTTTGAAGAATTCGCTACATAAGTACCGCGCTTTATGACACCTGAATAGACTCTAAAAAATGTGAGTGAACCAACAAAAGGATCTGTCGCAACTTTAAATGCGAGCGCTGAAAACGGTTCATTGTCTGCCGGTTTACGTTCTATTTCTGCACTACTTTTTGGATCTATTCCCTTAACAGGCGGAAGGTCAATTGGGCTTGGCAAATAATCCACAACGGCGTCTAACATAAATTGAACTCCTTTATTTTTTAGAGCTGAACCACAAAAAACAGGAATTAATTCTACCGCTAGTGTTGCTTTGCGCAAAACTCTTTTCAAATCTGCAAGTGACGGAACTTTCCCTTCTAAATAAGCGCTCATTAATGCGTCGTCTTTTTCTACAATTTTTTCAATTAAATCATGACGTCTTTTTTCTGCTTCGGCTTTAAGATTTTCTGGTATTTCAATTTCTTTAATAACAACGCCCATTTCTCCGGTAAAGTCATATGCCTTCATTGTAAGTAAATCGATTAGCCCCTCGTGCTCCGCTTCTAGTCCAATCGGAATTTGCAAGGCAATGGCGTTTGGAGTTAGACGATCTAGAATAGAATCGAAACTCTTTTCAAAACTTGCACCAGTGCGATCTAGTTTATTTATAAAACAAATGCGAGGAACTTTATATTCATCTGCGTAGTGCCAATTTGTTTCAGATTGTGGTTCCACTCCAGCAACACCATCAAAAACTACAACAGCGCCGTCCAATACGCGCATAGAGCGTTTAACCTCTACTGTGAAATCGATGTGACCTGGAGTATCTATTATATTGAAGCGATACTTTTGATTTTTGTCTCCTGTTGCATAAGTTGGCGTCCAAAAACAAGTTGTTGCCGCTGCTGTAATTGTAATACCACGTTCGCGTTCTTGTTCCATCCAATCCATTACAGTATCCCCTGTATGAACCTCACCAATTTTATGTGATACGCCTGTATAAAAAAGTACCCGTTCTGTAACGGTAGTTTTTCCGGCATCAATGTGAGCAATAATGCCGATGTCTCTTGTTTTTTCTATTGGGTAATCTCTCATAAAAAATCTAAAAAATAAAATATCAAATCTAAAATATACATCTCAAAATTAAAATCTTAAAAACGTGAAACTGCTAAATCAAAATTGACCAGATTTAAGATGTAGTTTTGAGATTTAACCTTTGAGATTTCAGATAATTTTTACTATCTCGCGAAATGAGCAAAAGCTCTGTTTGCTTCTGCCATTCTGTGGACATCTTGTTTCTTCTTTATAGCTGCGCCTTCATTCTTATAGGCTGCAAATAATTCTTCAGCAAGTTTATCTGCCATTGGCTTTCCTTTTTTTGCCCTAGCCGCAGAAATAATCCATCTAGCCGCTAACATAAAGCGTCTTTCACGCCTTACTTCATGAGGAACCTGATAGTTTGCTCCACCAACTCGGCGTGAACGAACCTCAACCAAAGGAGATGCATTCTCTAATGCTTTTTCGAAAACATCTTTAGGGTCTAAGCTTTGTTCCTTTTTAATTTTTTCTAATGCGCCATAAACCACTCTTTCTGCTACGCTTTTTTTACCATCGTGCATAACATAGTTAATAAATCGCGAAATAGCGATGTTATCAAATTCAATATCTGGCTTATAAAATTTTTTGTGGATTTGTTTTTTACGCAAGATAAAGCGAATACTACGAATTTATGAACGAATGATACGAATAAAATATTCGTATCATTCGGTATTCATTCGTGTCATTCGTATTACATTATTTTTTTGGTGTCTTAGCACCATACTTAGACCTTTGCTGTTTCCTACCTTCTACTCCTCCAGCATCAAGCACACCACGAACAATGTGGTAACGAACACCAGGAAGATCTTTTACTTTACCACCTCGAATCATAACAACAGAGTGCTCTTGTAATTTATGTCCTTCACCGGGAATATATGCCGAAACTACCATACCATTAGTTAACTTAACTCTGGCAACTTTTCTAAGTGCGGAGTTTGGCTTTTTTGGGGTAGTTGTAAAAACTTTAAGACAGACTCCTCTTTTAAAAGGTGAATTTGAAATAATTGGAGCGTTTTTAATAGTATTAAAATAAAGCTCAAGTGCAGGAGATTTGTTTTTCTTAACCTTATCTTTACGACAATTTTTTAAAAGTTGTTTATATGTCGGCACAAAAACAATTACAAATTATAAATGCTGAATTTTGAATAATTTAGCATTCAACATTCATCATTTAGCATTACTTTAGAATAGTTTCAAGATTATAGCAAAACATGTAAAAAGTCAACCAAAAACGCATTATATAAGTAATGACCTAAAAATCGCCCCAAGCTGGAACGATTTTTTCTATACATGTCTCTGTAATAAGTTATTGGTTGTCGGTTACCCACTCAACGTTACATGCTCCTTGTCACATGTTGCTTTTGTATGCTTTATCTTCCTTCCATGTCTTTCTTTAATCCCTTTATAATCTCTTCTGCGGTGTCCCTGCCACCAAGGCCAAAAGCAATTCCGCCAGCTAAGGCGAGCATGGCAATAAGTCCTGTAATTAAAGTGTTAATTATAGCTACAGCAATGCCAAGTTGCAAAAGTGCGGCAAAAAAACCAAAAATGGCAACTGCCCACCAAGTAAGCGAACCAAGAAAATTAGACGCATGCAACTTTGCACTTTTAACTGAGGCAATTACAGCGCCACTTAAAAAATTAGCCACAACGACAGATGCGAGCATTATTAAGACTGCAATAATAACCTGCGGGATGTAAGCCAAGACCTGTTTTAAGAAATCTGAAAACGCAGTAAATTTCAAAATATCAGAAACTGCAAGCAAAAAAGCAATAAGCATAAACCAATAAACTAGATTACCCAAAAGCTTCCCCGAATCAATTTTCAAACCTGCGCGCTCCGCATATTCACCAATCCCCAGCTTTAAAAGAGCAGCATCAAAATGCGCCATCTCAAATAAACGCATAATTAATTGTTTAAGCCCCGAAGCCACAATTAAACCAAAAATAAGAACGATTAACGCTCCTACTACGCTTGGCAAATATTGAACAATAAAATTGTCCCACGAAGTGATAAGTGATGCCATAAGAGAATCCATCCAATTTGATATAACCATAAAATTTATTCTGAAAATGATTCTTTGTAATTAAGGATACCTTAATTACTTAAACCAAAATTCCAGTTTCATTATTTTAGTAAATGGATTAATATTATCGAAGTCGGACTTCGATAATATTAAAAATCAAGAAATTTCCGCAAAATAGACGCAAAATACTTTGACGATGTCTAAAGCGGCGACCTTTTTAATTAAAAACCTAAGCTTAGATTACTTAGTTTTATTAATGTCTTTCTATAGTATACCATTTTTAAAAATCAAATTTAATTCAAATAACTTAGTTGTAGAATACGAGTAATTATTAGAATAAATCTGTGATTCGTGAACGTGCCAATTGATCCATCTCCTTATCATTATAATTGTCGATGTGTGTAGAAATACATAAAAAAGCGATGATGGAGCCTTTTACGCCAAACCACATTCTTGGATATTGATTCGGGCGCAAACCAGAATTTGGTATAACAAGCTCTACTTTCCACATCGACCAAATATCATTTTGTGTTATACGGTGAAGTTTGGCTGGCGCAACGACTTGTTTCGGATCTGTCGGATGGAATTGCACCTCACATAAGCGCTCAAATGCGGCGAAACCATCACGAACACAACGAAATCGCCGCTCAATGGCAGCTATCTCTTTTTGGATTCCATCGTGATACAGAAACTCAATCATAGATCGCTAAAATCTGTACCACGATAGAAAGCTAATTCATAAGGTATTTCTTTTCGTAATTCAGTTCCAATAAAAGGTGCTTCGGCATGAGACAACTCTTCTAACTGTTTGCCATTAAGATGGCCATATTTTATTACAATGCGGTTAAGCATTTTCTTCTCTTCTTCATCAAAAACAGATACATCTGGTTTCGCAATACAGCGATATATTTCTGTTGCGTTATAGTCTTCGCGCTCTTTTATATCTTGAATAGCAATCAATTTCTTTTTTGTCATTTCCGAAGTAATACCCTCAAGTCCCGATGGAAGCGGTCCCATAGGGAAAGCTTTATATACATCTCCGGTTAATGATCGCTGTCTTTTTTCGTACAAATCAAAATCAGCGAAATAGAGTAATTTCGCCAGCTTTTTCTTGCCACGCACCTCTCCGCCGAGCTTTTGGCATAAATACAGAACGGCATTCTGATACTTTTTTCGGTTTAGAACCATATTTATATAGTAATAGAGTATGCGCGTAGATACAAGCTGGGGCGACTTATCTTATATGTGGACCTTACGAGAATCGAACTCGTATCTCCCGGATGCAAACCGGGTGCTCTACCATTAAGCTAAAGGCCCATTAAGATTTAGGAAACCGCCTACCAAGCCAACGCAAGATCGGCTCCCCGACCGCTTTATTGAAATTATTATAACCGAGAGCGTCGGGGTTAAGCTAAAGGCCAAAATTTTGGCTGATTTGTCTATCTAGAACTCAAAACTTCATTCCAATCTTTACCTCAAGCTAGTATATATCTAAAAATGCGCAATTTCAACATCTGCGCAGACCCCGCCCACAGTATTTTCCAATGCAAGATGAGCTTGAAATGATTTTATACAAATTATTTCCTGAGCTTGTCGAAGGAACACAACAGTAGTCCCTCGACTCATAAAATTCGCTCGGGAACTATATCGTGCTCATTTGCGTTATATCTCATACCCCATTTGGGGCTCATGTTGTATTGGACAAGACTGCTACTGGCATCCGTAAATCTAATCTGATATAATTTTACCATTGCGAGACTCGCATGTCAGATGGATACACATATTAAAGTAGAAAAATTAGGAGTAATCTTAAAGCCAACAAAAAATAAATTTGAAAGCAAGGCTGTTTTGAATCCGTCTATTTATCAGAACGGAAATATTTTACACATGCTCTATAGAGCAATAAACGATAAAGGAATCTCTTCGATCGGCTATGCAAGCCTTGAAGGTCCCAATAAAATTGTACAAAAATTAAATAAGCCACTCTTATCGCCGAATTTTAAATACGAAAAAAGAGGTGTTGAAGACCCGCGTATAACTAAGATAGGTAAAAAGTTTTATGTAACTTATGTTGCTCACGACGGCAAGCACGCAGTAACGGCATATGCAGACGGAGATGACTTAATGCATCTAAAAAAGCGTGGTGTTATTACACCAGAAATCAAATACGACCAAGCCGCTAAATATTTTCGTGAAGGCAGACTCAAAGACAGGTACTTTATGTTTGAGTCTTACTACGAAGAGCAGGCGGGAAAAGATATTTATGTTTGGGATAAAGATGTAATGTTTTTCCCAAAAAAGTTTGGCGGAAACTTTGCGTTAATACACAGAATCTTACCAGACATTCAACTAATATTTTTTAAAAATTTCGACGAAATAAAAAGCGAAGCGTTCTGGAGAGAATATCTAAAAAAACTTTCAAAATATGTCCTTCTCGAAAATAGATTTTGGTTTGAATCAAGAAATATCGGCGGCGGCGCAGTTCCAATCGAAACGAAGGATGGATGGCTTTTAATTTTCCACACAGTCGAAGAAGTGAATCGTGATAAGATATATCATGCAAGTGCAGCGCTACTCGATTTAAAAAATCCACTAAAAGTAATCGGCCGACTTGATTATCCGCTCTTGTCACCAACAGAGAAATACGAAAAAGGTGGTTTTCCTTTTAATGTCGTCTTTCCAACTGGTACTGCAATTTTTGGAAATGATTTATATATTTATTACGGCGCAGCTGACTCGTCTATAGCTTACGCAAGAGTCAATATGAAGGAGTTGGTTAACGAATTAAAACGAATAGGCCCGAGCAATACTGGTCACTAAAAAAATATTTTAAATTTATGAAACTGTCAGGTTTAGAAAGTGAATATATTCTCTATTTAGCCTCTTTCCCTCCTAGAGAGTGCGGCATTGCAACATTTACACAAGATCTCACTACTGCTTGCGACAAGAAATTAAATCCTGCAATAAAATCACGCATTGCGGCTCTAAATGATGAACGCCATACAATATATAACTACGGTAATAAAGTAGTAGATCAAATTGTTGCTACAGAGCTTCATGAGTACGTAAAACTTGCAAAAAGAATCAACCTACAGGATGATATAAAAATTGTAAACATTCAGCACGAATTTGGCCTTTTTGGTGGCGAATGGGGCGACTATATAATCCCCTTTCTTCAGGCACTTGAAAAACCAGTTGTCGTAACATTTCATTCTGTAATGTCAGATCCAGACGATCACCTCAAAAGTGTTGTCCGCGCTATTGCCGAACACTCAAAGTCTTTAATCGTAATGAACAAGCTTTCTGAAAAGACTTTGATTGCAGACTATAAAGTTCCAAAATATAAAATTGCCGTTATTCCTCATGGTATTCCATCTGCCACATTTGAACCAAGCGATATTTCGAAAGAAAAACTAGGGCTAAGTGGCAAAACAGTGCTTTCTACATTTGGAATGCTTAGCCCAAATAAAGGAATAGAATATGCTATCCGCGCTCTTCCAGAGGTTGTAAAACAATTTCCTAATGTGGTTTATTTAGTGCTTGGCGAAACTCATCCACTTATTAGAAAATCCAACGGAGAAGAATATAGAAACTTTTTAATAAGTGAGGTTGGACGACTCGGACTAGATAAAAACGTAAAGTTTTATAATAAATATTTAACTCTTGAAGAAATAGTTTCTTTCCTTAAAGCAACAGATATTTATATTGGACCATCACTTGATATGCAACAATCAGTTTCTGGTACGCTTTCATATGCTCTTGGATGCGGCAGACCAGTAATCTCTACAGCTTCAGAATATGCTAAATACTTAATAGATAGTAGTGTAGGACTTTTAGTTAGACCAAAAAATGAACGTGCCTTAAAAGACGCGATGCTCCAAATGTTACAAGATCCAAGATGGATGAAAAGCTTAAGTGCGCAAGCATATGAAAAATCTCGCCATATGACTTGGCCTAATGTTGCAGGGGCTCACATGAATTTATATAAAAAATTCGCGGAATTTGGCGAAGAAGAAAAGAAATTGCCAGAACTTAAACTAGACCACCTAAAGAGAATGACTGATAGCTTTGGTATTTTGCATTTCGCAAAATATAGTACGCCCGAGACACGTTATGGCTATAACCTAGATGACAATGCTCGCGCTTTGATTGTAGCGACGCAGAGCTATGCAAAAAACCATTCTGCGGAAATGTTAGACTACATAAAAATTTATTTAGATTATTTTGTTTATGTAATGCGGTCCGACGGAACTTTTGCCAATATCGTGTCATCTAAACTTGTCAAAGACGGAACAAGGGATGAAGATGTTCAAGGAAGAGCATTTTGGGCTCTTGGTTATGTGGCCGCACAAAATTCATTACCAAAGGAAATTGTAGACAAGGCAACAATACTTCTAAGGAAAGGGCTTCATAATGTTCGTACACTTAAATCACCTCGAGCAATAGCATTCACAACAATAGGATTATATTATTTCCTAAAGAGTAACCCCCAGAAGGCTTTAATGAATACATTTATAAAGTTTGCCGATACACTTACTGCGCTATATAAAAAAAATGCAGAACCCGACTGGCTTTGGTTTGAACCACATCTTACATATTCAAATGCCGCACTTCCAGAAGCGCTTTTCTATGCTTACGAATTAGTGAAGGATAAGAAATACCTTAACGTTGCAGAAGAATCACTTTCTTTTCTTAAAGGTATTACATTCTCACAAAAACACTACTCGCCTATTGGCCAAAAGGGTTGGTTCTTCCGCGATAAAGCACGCGCCTTTTTTGACCAACAACCAGAGGATACCGCTCATATGGTTCAAACAAAACTTACTGCATATAATGTAACTAATAAAACCGAACACTTTGAAGACGCCTACAAAGCATTCCAGTGGTTTTTGGGTAAAAACTTCTTAAATCAAGTAATTTACGACGAAGCGACAGGTGGCTGTCACGACGGTTTAGGCAAAGACGGTGTAAACTTAAATCAAGGGTCAGAATCTACAATATCTTATCTTCTGGCTCGGCTAGCGTTTGAAAATATAAATAAGCCGCAGGCGGAATTAATTCAGGAAATCTAATAAATAAAATCTTAAATCTCAAATGTATATCTCAAATCTTAAATCTGTTCTAAAAAGATTTGAATTTTAAGATGTAGTTTTGAGATTTAATTTTTTAGATTTAAGATATTATGAAACTTATCGATATAGCATACAAAAAAGCCATTATTGCCCTAGAGCACTGCGCTAAACCAGTTGGTTTTTATGCTTCTGGTTTAAAAGGTGGATACGAGGCCATTTGGGCGCGCGACTCAATGACAACTTCACTCGGCGCTTCGCTTGTCCGACTTCCGATGTCCAAAATATTAATGCCGTCTATTTCCGGACATCGGAAGTCACAAAATTGGGCTTTTAAAAATACTTTCCGGAAAAGCCTAGAAGCCCTTGGCAATAATCAAGCCTGGCACGGAGCAATCCCTAACGCGGTTGGCTGTTGGAATAACGAAAGACAATCAGACGTAACATTTAACTCAATTGATTCCAGTTTATGGTTTATTATCGGGCATTATGTTTACTCATATGCCTACGCAGATAAATCATTAATCAAAAAAAATAAAAGGGAAATAGATGCTGCGCTTAAATGGGTTCAATTTCAAGATCCAAATAACGACGGGCTTCCAGTGCAACAACCAACAATGGACTGGGAAGATATCTTCCCTCACAAATATGGCAGAGTTCTAAACACGCAGGCACTTTACTATGCTGCATTAAAATTTACTGGTGATAACAAAAAAGCTGAGCAGTTGAAAAGAATTGTAAATGGTGAGACACAAAAAACTATTTCGCTCTATGATAAAAAGAGAGGTTATTATTCACCTTGGGTTTGGAAATATCACGGACCACTTGGTCGCGAGGAAGAACATTGGTTTGATACACTTGGAAATTTACTTGCAATTGTAACTGGACTTGCAACACCAGCAATTTCTAAAAACATCTTAAATTATATTGATAAAAATAAAGTTAACCGTCCATTTCCATGTAAGGCGATTTGGCCGACTATAAAGAAGGGCGACAAAGAATGGCATTGGTACTTTGACTCAGCGGAGTGCAAAAATCCATATCACTATTCAAATGCCGGCATCTGGCCATTTATTGGTGGATTTTATGTAGCTGCTTTAATAAAAGCGGGACAATTTAAAAAGGCGGAAAAGGAGTTAGAAAAACTGGCCGAAGGAAACAAAGAAGTTCATCCAAAAGAAAAACGCGTTAAGGAATATGGTTTCCAAGAATGGCTTCATGGCAAGACTGGTAAGGCCATGGGCGGCTCCTCTGCTTACCAAGGTTGGTCAGCTGGAACGTATATTTATGCCTATGAATGCGTAAAAAATAAAAAAGTATTATTTTTTAAATAACATTTATTTTCACAAAACCTCCGACTTCCTCTAATCGGATGACCCAAATATTGATGCGTTGGTCTCCGGTCATCTGATTAGTTAATATTAGCCTTTAGTTCTAATGCTAAACTTATTCACCCGCTCAAAAAATAATCCAATCTTAAAACCAAACCCAGAAAATCCTTGGGAGAGTTTAAAAGTTTATAATCCAGGAGCAATTTACGAAGATGAAACATATAATCTTTTTTACCGCGCAATGGGCAATGATTGGGTTTCATCAATTGGGCATGCCACCTCTCAAGATGGTGAGAACTTCACACGTGTAAGTAGCACGCCAATCCTTGCGGCAGAATTTGATTATGAAAAGAAAGGATTAGAAGACCCTCGTGTAATAAAAGTTGCTGATAACTATTTTATGGCCCATACAGCCTATGATGGGGATTGTGCGCGACTCGCACTTGCAACTTCAAGAGATTTAAAAGTATGGGAAAAGCATGGTCCAATTCAAAAAGAATGGGATTGGATAAAACACATAAGTTGGTTGAAATATTTTAAGGAACTTGTGAAAGCCAGGTTCCATCTTCAAAGAAATTGGTCAAAGGCTGGAGCCATATTTCCTGAAATAATTAATGGTAAATACTTTTTGTTTTTTGGAGATCATCACATCTGGCTCTCAACGTCGTCAGACAGTTTAAACTGGGAAATTCCACAAACTCCATTTCTCAAAGCAAGACCAGCACCATTTTTTGATAATGCTTTTATAGAAATGGGTCCTCCGCCAATCATAACAACAAAGGGCTGGCTTGTTTTATATCACGGAGTTGATTATAAATTTGTCTATCGTTTAGGATTTCTGCTTTTAGATTTAAATGACCCAACAAAAATATTATATAGATCCACCGAACCAATTTTTGAGCCCCAAGAACCATATGAGCTTAAAGGAATTGTTGATATTTTGCCAGGTGGATATAAACAAATGGAAAATATGAGCCCCGAAGAACTTAAAACTTTTATAAATAAAATGGATAAATTAGGCAAAATGCCCCGAGTAGCTTTTGTAAATGGCGCGGTACTTATCGGAGACACGCTTCGCATCTATTACGGCGCCAGTGACTCTGTAATTTGCACCGCTACAGCCAATATAAACGACATTTTGAATCTCGTTAAATAAATGTGTAAAAAAACCGTTTTGAGATTTTTACTACCAAACATAACAAGCCTAAGATTATATATTATCCACAGACTACTTGATTGACTTTCAGCGTATGGATATGCTATATTATCAGTATCACCAACGAAAAAGATTACCCTATAAGGTCCAGTCCTTATAGGGCCTTTTTTTGTACTCAAGCTTTTACGCCGCAATTCTAAATTACAGATTGTAAGCTTTTTTTAAAAGCTTTGTAATTTGCTTTGCTATAATATGATATTCAAATTTTGCCAGAGCATGCTCGGCGGCGGCTTTACCCATTTTTTCACGCAAATCTTTGTCAGTTAAGAGTTTTAGTAATGATTCAGCGAGAGACTCTACGCTTGCTCTATACGCAAAAGTTTTTGGTTTATCAAAAATAATTTTATGATCTTCTTCAAAACCCATATCTTTATAAACCCACTCTTCATCAAGTTCTACAGTGTCAGCAACTGGCGACAAAAATCCTGTAACGCCCTGAATTATTGTTTCCTTTGGACCCATGAGGTCAATTGAGATAACAGGCTTACCACATGCTTGAGCCTCAACTTGTATCATACCAAATCCTTCAAGACGAGACGGCGCCGCATAAATATCGCAAGTATTGAGCAATACATTCATAAACTCATAAGACATTGGCCCTTCTGCATAAACTATCCGGTTACTATCTTCTCCAAGCTCTGCAATAAGCGCTTGCTCGTCATCGAAGTGCGAATCAGCGCTCTCCCCTCCCCAAAGCTTACAAACATATTTCCAAGAAATACCTTTAGCTTTAAGTTCACCTTGAATTAATTTTAAAGCCTTAAAAATTTCTTGTGCACCCTTCGAAGTAACGTCGCCTCCTGCGGTTAAAATAACAACATCATCTTCTTCTATGCCAAGCATCGTTTGCATTGTTTTGACCTGAGAATCAGATTTTTTAAGAGGGTGTCTCTGCAGAGGGTCAAAACCAATGTGGGCCACTTCGAAATTTTTAACATCTGTTCCATCTCTTTCGTAAGTTTCCTTTACCCACTCGCTTGTAACAAGTACTAGTGGAAGCTCGCTTAAATCTTTTTGATAATTTGCTACCCAACCATCAGCGACAAGCCAAGGCACAGAATTAATTCCAAATTGTTTTGCGTGATGAACAATATCTGGTGTATTATTCCAGAAACCAACACCTACTACTACGTCGGGCTTAAAATATTTATAAGTCCATTCTTTTTGAAATTCTGCGCCTATACTACACGGCATAACATCTTCTCCATTTTCTTTCATACCCGTATACAAAAAATGGCCCTGCATTGAAAGACCGTCAGGTTCTGGAGGATAAGCATATAGGATTACTGATTTCATCCCGTTAGAAGCAGATCGCGATTATGGTATTACGCGTACTGTTATTAATTGTATAATTCATAATATTTTATTCTAAGACCTATTTTTTAATACAAGCGATCGCGGCTTCTAACGGGATTTCATAAATTAAAAGTTAAAAATCAAATATCAAAATTTTTGATTGTTCGCTTTAAGCGAACTCCACTATTATCTATAAATTTAAACAATTATATTAAACTTCTCTATATCTCCACAGCTTTTATATTCAAAGGAGTCTGATGTAAAACCATAAATATCCCTAATAATTTTTATCTTTTTTTTATAAATATCCGGTGTTAGCTTAAAACTATAATCTGCGTTCTTCTTTGGAAGTGCGTATTTATCACTTTTATGCATTTCGTAGACAAAACAATAAAAGTTTTTAGTTTGTAGTAGATTAGTTTGTAGATGATTTTTTACTGCATAATGCACCCCTTTGTGCCTCTTATTGCCATACTCACCATCCTTTGCATGCGTAAAAATGAAGTCATACGATTTCCTTGGTAGTTTATTTAAAAGTAGACTTTCTGCCTTTTGACCTAGGGTTTTAATACTTAAACTATCATCATCATCTTCTAAATCAGAAATATATCCCTTGGCGTTAAAGACCTTGAGTGCTTTTAAAAATCTTTGTTTGCGCTCCTTGTCTCGCGCTCTGCACAAAGCAAAGATTGTCCACTCAATACCACAGTGAGCAAGCATCGCACCTCCCATCCAAATTGTTTCATCGTCTGGATGCGCGACTACAACGAGCGCACGTCCACGACTAAGATTTATTGCCACAGATATAAGTATAGCGCTCCTCTCGCACCGGTGCAACCTCGGTAGTGAAAATGCGAGTGCTTGTATGCATGTGAATGCTCGCACTTCTACTACCCGGCAACTGTCGTAGCTACAACTCAAGTAATCATCACAACAAAATTATAACCTCCTCCTCTAAATCAATTCCGAACTTATCTTTAACTTTATTTTTTGCTAACCAAATTAAATTTTGCACATCACCAGACGTCGCACCCTGCACGTTAACAATAAAATTGGGGTGCTTTGGTGAAATCATAGCGCCGCCATATGACACACCTCGTAGCCCCACTTCGGAAATAAGTCTAGCGGTGTGGAGTACTGGGAAAAAATCATCCTTTATAAATTGCTGGACTTTTTTATTATTTTTTTGCACTGAAGAAACTGGAACATTTTTAAAGATACTCCCAATATTGGGATATTCTAGTGGATGTTTTTCCTTCCTATAATTTATTTTTTCTTGAATAGCTTTTTTTATTAATTTCTTATCACCTTTTTTAAGTTTAAGAGTAGCCTCCAAAATAATATACTTATTATTTTTTTTAAATATACTATTCCTGTACGCAAATTTACATTCTTTATTTGTAAACTTTATTACTTTAAATTTTAATAAATTTTGCCTTGTAGATTTAGAGGGAATTTCTAACACCTTAACCAATAACAAATTATCTTTAATTTCGCCTCCGAAACAACCAGCATTGCCACGTATGGCACCACCTAATGTTCCAGGGAGTCCTCCGGCCCACTCTAGTCCCGACAAACCTTCTTTAACTGTATAATTTAAAATATCTGACATTAATGTTCCAGCACCTACTACAACATTCCAACATTCTTGAGAATGTTGGAATGTTGTTTTTATAAAATTAAGATTAGGTTTTATAACCACACCATCAAAACCAGAATCGCTAAAAAGAATATTTGTTCCACCACCTAAAACAAAAATAGAGAGATCTATCTCCCTGGCGTGGATTATAGCTTTTTTTAATTGTGGAAGGCTATTGGCTTCAAAAAAATATCTGGCATTCCCACCAATGCGATAGTTACTAAACTTAGCGAGTGAGATATCGCGCTTTAGCATAATAGATAGACTTCCGAAGCAGCTCGATAAGACTTGGGTTCGTTCCCAGCCTTTATGGCCACGGGGGTTTTGACCCCAATTCACATGTTGTAAGAGGGTGCGCGGCCCGCAGCCATAAAGTATGGCAACGAGATTTGCTCGAGCTGCTTCGGAAATCTGTATTTATGATAACACAATTATTATAAGAAATCATCAATCCCGGCATTAAATTCTCCCACATCATTAAGTTACTTAAGGGTGGGGATTGCTTGGCTCTATCCCGCACCAAATCTCGAATACTACTTTATTAAATATATTATTACCTCACGGAAACCGCCTATCGGCTTTACTTCTCTTAAATCAATATCTATATATAAGATTGATGCGGGATTCTATTGTTTGCGCTCCACTCGACCCGCGCACTATGTGCTTGTTCTCGTGGGCAAACAATGAAAAAACACAAAACCCCCGTTTAACGGGGGGCCAAGTGCATGCAAATTGGAGTAATTCCTCTACCCGAAAGCAGAGGCATTCACCTACTTACCTAGACAGTATACACTATCAATATCTATTTTGTCAAGAGTTTGGTGTGGAAAACTGTTAATTCAATCTGACAAAAAAGCCCCCTAAAGACGGGGGCATATAAATTACATAAATTATGCAGGATTTGGAAGAAATTCTTTCCAATTAAATGGTTTGGGATTTTTAAACCAATCGCGAATAAAATCATAGCGGAGCATTCGGATAAGTACAGGACCAGAGTCTGGTCCATCAGATGGAAGGCCAACAAAGCCTACGCCAGTATTATTGGGTGGAAACCCACGATGACCATAAAGATCCGTATGGGTGTGCGCTGCGCACATGAAGTAAACAGAGTATGGTGTTTCAACTCCAGCGAAAAAGTGTTTATCACCATAAATTCGAAGTGCTACCCGCCCCTTGAGATGCCCGAACGGGTCACCACGTTGGCGATCGTTATTTACTACTGCACCAAGTGGATCGGCCCAGCTTGAAAGTCGCGCCGGTGAACTCATAAAATTTAGTGCCCATTCATAGCCACCTGGCGTCTTGACTGTACCTTCGGCAAAATATGCATTGCCCTCGAGAGGAGCTTTTACATGTCGCTTAATAAAGTCAGGACGTTTTTGCCAATAAGGTAATTGCCCTAACATTGCCCTCAAGTAATAGGCGTAAAAAACACCTTCTGTCAACACTCTTTCAACTGATCTCTCAAAGTGATTTCCTGTGCCAAAGGTAATGGCGCCAACATCACGGGCATCAAACGGAACGCCAGTTATTTCGCTAAGTCCACGAAAAACAAGTTTGGAGCTCATCGTGTTATTAAGTAAGGCACCGTAATAATCAATATTGGGATTAATAAGTCGCGCATAGACCTCAAGCATTTGCGGCTGAACCCAGTCAAGACCGCGAACCAAAAATTGACCTAGGTTGAAAGTCCCGAGACTCATCATAAGTTGCAGGGCTTCGGTAGTATTACCTTTTTTAACAAGACTCGCCATATCTTCTTCGGCTTTAGACCAATAGCGTTCAAGATCAACATAAGACATTTCCCTTGGATCTGGCTGCTTGTGAGTGTCAAAGTGATTGCCCTGTGTGGGATCATCTGGAACGGCAAAAATATGAACTGGCATATTTGAGCCCTTAAACAAGTCTTCGCGACGCATCATTTCCATGGATGCTTCAGCCATACCTAAATAGCGTTTATTCTTTGCGTCCCAAACATGCTCACGCGCTCGACTTCCAAAATGCAAGTCAGTTGCTACATGCGTCCAAATATACTTGGTTTCTGGATACGGATAAAAACCTTTGATTTTCCTATTTCTAGTGTTATCAAGTTTGGCAATAGGAAACGAGTCCCCAGAAATAATTCCGTTCGCGCATTTTAAAACTAAAACGCCTGGTTTAAATTGTTCATTATTCAAAACCTTAGATATCGGGTGCACAGACCTAGTAGAATCCTTTAGTTGGTGACGCAAGAAAACTTCGTCAACGCATATTGGAGCAACATGAACCATGCTAGAGTCTCGTTGACCTTCGGTATAATCGTCACGTCCAACTAGACGATGATTTAAGGCATAAGGATGACAAATCACCACTGTCCTTGGCATTTGATCACGAAAAACCTTAGCCCCATATTGATTCGCATAAGAAGCAAGCACATTGTCAGTTACTCTGATATTTCCAGGAATATGAATTTCAATTGGTAAGCTATTGCCAATTTTAATAAAAGCGCTCCCCTGACTAATTACTTTGCAATTAGGAATCATCTCTTCAAGTTTCTTCACCAAAAGAGCACGGATACGACGACGACGACGTTCTAAATCTTCATCGCTCACATTAGTGATAATGGTCATAGCGCGCTGTTGACGAAGTGCCTCTAACTCATTTTCGCACCTACTAACAACTTTATGATCTTCTTCTTTCCCCGCCTTAATAAGCTTACGCTTAGTAAAACCAATTCTTGCATCTAATTCTTTTTGCTTCAAAATGGTTATATAACGAACTTCATGATAAGCCGCTGCATTTATAAGCTCTTCCTCGCAATAGCCCAACACATAGAGAACTTTTCCAGAAAATTCTGGTAAACCATTCGGCCTATGCGTAATTTTAAACCATGCATCAAGAAACGCAAAAAATTTTGCTTCCATAGGCATATATATAACTTCATCAAGCGACTTTCCTTTTCGAATACGCCTCGCTTCAGCTTGGTAAGCAGAAGGTAGATGCCCTATCGTAACATGTAAACCAGATACTTGGGCGCGATAGACCTTAATAGGGCCAGCTGCCTTCTTTAAATCCATTGAGAGTCCGTTTGCAATAACAATCACGACGTCCCCTCGACGCTCCGCATCTGCCAAAGCACAACGAACTGGATTATCCTTAATGATCCTATTATGTTTAAGACCGATATTTGCGCCATTTGGTATGGCAAGCGTCCAACTATCTGACGCTGTGACTAGATACGGATGATTGTAACTAGTTTTTGGGAATTCAAAAAGTTCAGCACTAGCAGAAAGTTTTTCGGTAGAAAGCCTACCCATACCAGCGATAAACTCTGCCATTGCTTTAGCCTCGCTTACGCCTGTCAAAAACTTTACCTTCTTTTTAAACATCTCTACTGGAACATATGAACAATATTTTTCGCGATATCCATCGAGAGGAATCCCATGCTTGATAGCTTTTTTCAAATCTTCAAGTACATCCTTAGTCCAGATTAATTTAGAAATCTCGCGTTTTAATATTTTTGTAGTAAGCAACAAACCTTTAGGTAAACTGCTTGAAAATTCTCGATTTACAATCTCACAAATTTTTTCTTCGTTGCCTTTCAAAACCATGCCATCTCGAATAAGCCTTTGAACTCTATAAGTCAAACCGGATATTTTCCATATATCTTTATTTATTTTCACCACTGCTTTTCTCCTTTTTCAAATGACAAAATTCTGCCTACAGTATTACAAAAATAAAAATTTAGTGCAACTCCTTGCGTATTAATAAATCTGTTGTGAAATAATCCCCCACCACTTTTACTAAAAACATTTACCATTACCTTTAAGATGATAAATTAAAAAACAATCTGTATAATAATGTTTCTGTCAAAAGTGGTAGGGGATAAAAAAGGCAGGTGTTACCTGCCATGTTCAAATTATGTATATTATTCTTTAAGTCCTTCAGACCTACCAGCTTGAGATTGCAATTCAAAAACCGCTTTTTCTCGAAGTTCATCTAAATTGCTAACTCCATAATATGAGAGGGATGATCTAAGTCCACCAAGCAAATCCTGAAATCGTTCTCTTGTATTTCCAACCACATAAACCTGTTCGGTAAAACCCTCTGGCCTTCTCATTGCGTCTAAATCACCACGAGCTAACCTTTTGTCTTGTTCGGTATAAGATGCCGCACCAGAATATATTTTTACTTTTCTTCCTGATTTATCGGGTTGAGCTTTGGCCGATGACTCTTCTGTAATTATAAAAGCAGAGCCAGACATAGTAGTATTTGCTCCCGCGACAATTGCATTTGCAAAGTCACCTGGAGTTTTCATGCCACCATCGGCAATTAAAGTTTTCTCATATTCTCTTGCGATAACTGAACATTTGGCAATAGCAGAAATTTGCGGAATTCCAGTACCCACATGGCGAGTGAGGCATCTGCTTCCAGACCCTTGGCCAACCTTTACACAATCTACGCCAAGTTCAAAAAGAAATTTAGCTCCCTTTGGAGTTGAGACATTTCCAGCGATGATAGAGACACCAGGAAAATTTCGTTTTACCATTTCAACCGTAACCCACATATTGATAGAAAAAGCTCTTGCTGTGTCGATGAGAATGAATGTTGCACCAACTGCAAGCTGTCGTCTAACTTCATCGTAAAGTTTAGGAAGATCAGAGAGGTCATCTTTTTTAGCAACGCCAATGCTACCCGCCACCAAAAATCTGCCCTTGCCATCTCTCGTGGCCCGAGGATGTCGCATTGTATAGAAAAGACCATGCGCAGTGATAAGACCCGAGAGCTTCCCTTTTGCATCAACAAGTGGAAGTTTTTCAACACGATTATTCTTAAGAATTATCGCGGCATCATTTAGAGAAATATTACTACGGGCGAAAATAAGTTTTCGTTCTGGCAAAAGATCATAAACAAACTTTGCGTCGTTAGTTTCGTACCGCCAATCCCTACCAGACAAAACGCCCATAGGACAACCAGATTCATCTATTACAATTAGCGTGTAAATATTAAACCTATTCATTACCTCCTTAGCATCGCGGAGAATACTTAATGGAGAAATTGTAAGCGGTTTCTCGATATTAGCAGAATTACTTCGCTTAATTCTTTCAATCATTTCTTCTTTTTCTTCTATGTCGAGCGTCTGAGGAATAAAACCAAAGCCGCCTTCACGCTCCATTGCAACAGCAAGCTCAACTCCAGTTACAGATTCCATATTAGCGCTAGTAAACGGTGTCTTTAACACTACACTACTCACAAGTTTTGAATCAAAATCTTGAATATGCGAACGCGACCAAATATTTGAATACTGCTCTGGTTGAACCACATCAGCAAAAGTAAGATTCATATTCTTGAGCAATCCCTTTTTTTCAAGATATGTATCAATATTTTCATTCTCTTGTAAGGTAAGTTCAGCAAAAGGAGCATGTGATCGATCTTTCGTTATATCAATTAGGTCTTCAGGTTTGACTTTTTGGTCCATTTTTTAGCCCCTTAAACACTTTCAAAAATCTAAAAAGAGTATATCCTTTTAAAAAATCAAATGCAACGATAAAATAAGTTGGCTTAATCTATACAAAAAAACCGCAAAATACGGTTTTTCTGAGTTTATTTTTTAAACACTATGCGTCCGTTGGGGAGATTCGATTCGATTATATCCCATTAGAAGCGCGGCAAATAAAGTTGAGCAAATTACTATGCAGTAGACTCATTCGATGATTCGCTTCTAACGGGATTAATTTCTGAATTTACTGGCATAGCAACTGCAGGCAACTCCACTTCGCAAACACCAGATACACAAGCAAGTTCTTTTGCGCCTTGCGTTTGATCATCTTTCTCGTAAGTTACAATGTAAGAGAAATCTACTTGTGGAAGTTTTGCTGTAAGCTCTTTATATCTTTCTTCTGTTATTTCTTCATATGGCGCGAGTTGGTAAACGTGGTCTTCTCTTGGCAAAAAAGAAAGTCCTCCCAAGATTGGCCAATTTTTATAAAGCCAGTTTGAAGTTTCAATCCATTCATCGTTCCCGACAGAAATTGTTACAGATGGATTATGTTCGGTATAATTTTCTTTAACTTTTTTCCAATACTCAAGTTGTTCAATTGCAGAAAGATCATCCTTAAAAATTGAGCCTCCTGGAGCTTTAACTGGAAATTCCAAAACATATGTTGAGGCGGATTCGGAACTTTGCCCAACTTCCGGATAATATGGAAATTTCTGCTCTTTTAGCATTTGGAATAGCGAATCGGAAGCCGCAATTCTTACTCTTCTAATATAAAACTTAGCGTGCCTTGGGTGCATTCCAGAAGAGGCATCCACCAACTGAGAAACTGTTCCAGATGGCTTAACGCAAGTTATAGATGCAGATCGATTTACACCAAAGCGCTTTGCATATTCTTTGTTTACTTCGATGGCATACTCTCTCATTTTGGTAAGAGTTTTAGGATTTCTTGCCGCGTGAGAATCCCACTGCCCTGTAATAGAAACTCCGAGAAGTCTCTCTTCATCACAATTTTGCTTCCATTCCTTTGAGAGGTATGGAAAATTGGTGAGAGTTGACTGGTATGTACCCAAAATCGTAGCTAATTCGATCTTTCTTAGTAATGTTTTTTCAGTGTCCTCTGCTCTTGCCACTACTTCTGTTAAATTGCAGAAACTTTTAGAACGAAGGATTATTTCGCCACATTGCAAATTATTAAGATAAACTAATTTTCTTTTACCATTTCTAGTTTCAGAAGCAAACCCACCTACAAAATAATTGTGATACTCATCAACAGTTCCATTATATACATCTTCATAGCCGATAAATTCAATCGAGGCGACTTTGTGATTATACATTTCTGCAAATTCTCTTAAATTCTCATAAGTTCTAAATGGTGAACTAACCCTTGCGATTTCTGAACTTATATTATTTTCTCGGCAAGCACTCAACCATTCAATTTTTAATGGTTCTCTGCCAATCTTAAATTTAAGATCGGTAAAGATTTTGGCTTGTTCCATTCGTCGCAATTCTTTGCGTTTATGGTGTACTTCATTAAGACGATCAACAAAATCACTTTTTAATTCAGGGTTACTCCATGCGCGTTTTAGTCCGCAAGAAATACCACAGACGCCGTATTCGCGACGGCCTATACCCGCTTCAAATCGTTTTCCGCAAACCTCACAATTTTTTTTAATGACCACCTGTCCATCTCTTATTTCGCAGTTATAGCCATCTTTGGTATATTTTTTGTATGAAGCCACAACCCGCGGATCAGCATCAGCATAGTCAAAGCCAAGTTCTATTGCTGCCCATTTTGCAAGTCCCAGAACGCCATCCAAATGATCTCTTCTCCATTTGCTAAAAAATTGCGGCAACCCATTCTCTTTTGCATAGTATATCCAATCCTTATTAGTAAATCTTTTTTCTAGTTTTTTAGATAAAGCAAGCGCATGTTCTCGTAGTTCTTCATCAGTAATACCAGAAAAGTTTTTATTTCTTGTGCCAGTATTATTTTTAGAATGTTTGGCTCGATATTCTATCCATTTTTGTTCGTTCCATTCAAATAAAGCACGCTTCATTGGATTTGCATCTCCAATCATTAAACTACTATGAAGAGAGTCGTGAGCTTGCTTACTTAAAAGCTCAAGATTTTCAGGAGTATTATTTTGAGCATTTCTATCTCGGTGATGTACTACAAAATCTTTTGGTATTTGCGTATTATAATAAAATTCCGCAATAACACGATGTTCCGCAGCATTATTAGTTTTTCCTGAATTTAACCACCAGTAATCTTGTGACCTAGAATTTGCCTTTGGAAAAATATCTTTAATAGAAGCTTCGAACTTAGTGATTATCTGTAAACTATCGCCAGGATGTAAATCTTTTACTTGTCTATATTCGCCAGTTTTCAATCTAAATTTATGATTAGCTGTTGCCTTAACACTCGAACCATCATCAAGCATCATTCTGTATATAGGCTCTCTAAAACCTGTTACACGCGGATTGCGCATATATCTGACAACTGTTTTGTTTTTATTATCCAAACAAAAAACCGGCACATCTTTCCCTTCTTCAGTAAGCTGCTTTATAGATACGTGACCACGACCATCAGCAACATAAACAAGCGTATCACCTGAAACACAAGGATTTGTGCCAGAAGTTGCCAAATGCTTTTTAAACTTCTTAAAACGCCTCTCCGGCATTTGTTTCTCTAGTCCGCCACGGTTAAATATTCCCCTCTCTCCAGAACCGCTTTGCGCCAGCGCCAACCATTCCCCCAAAAACTCGGTAGTCGTTGGCTTGGAATTATATGTTGCGGAATTATTAGCCATAGAACGTTGTGGCTCGGTGAGATAAAATTTGCCAGCCTTGGAATCTCTCATTTTGTCGTCATCTAGGTCTGAGAGTGAAATAAGCGCCGTACGTCTCACTCCACCCATGACAACCACTTCTCCGATTTTACAAATTACATCATGAACATCAACGGTTGAAAGTCTCTTCCCTTGTCTAGATAATATTTTAGTTCTAGCAAAATCTAAAAGTGCACGCAGTGGCTCTGGCCCAGAGCTTCTACCACCCATCGTCATAAGACGAGCTCCAGCGGGACGAAGTGCAGAATAATCAAATTTTACGTCGTGACCCGAATACCATGTCTTTAATCCATGAGTTAATGCGTCTCCCCAACCTTCTTTGCTATCTTCAATAACGTGGGTTATGAGCATCTTGCCAGTTTGGCGTTTTATTATTGGAAGCATTCCAACTGTTTGACTCTCAACCGAAAATCCAACTCCCGCTCCACACATAGATAAATACATAATCTCGGCAAAGTCGGGAAGCTTTGACGGTGCAATAAAAGAACAATTGTAAGCTGTTACGTTTGTTTTTTTAGCCGCTTTACCTGCAGACCACATAAGTCGCATAGAAGGCATTACTTCTTGTTTTAAGATTGCTTCTCTAATTTCTTCGCATTCTTTTTCCTTCAATTTATTCCCAAGATTTTCTTTCATAAAATCTATGTAGCGACCAACTGTCTCTATCCAAGTTTCTCTTCGTCCTTCATCCTCAATCCATCGCGAGTAAGAGCGGTAGTAAATAAATTCTGAAAGTGGGTTTCTAAAATAACTTTTACTCATTTGAGCTAATTGCTGGACATGCTCTGGCACATCTTTTACTTTATCGCGCACGTTCGATCGTTCATTTCTATATAAAATGTAAGCTTTTGCAACTTTTGAAAAATCTGAAAGTATAAGAGACTCTTCAACTAAGTCCTGAATCTCTTCAATATGCGGAACATACTCATTTGGAAACTTTTTTTCTAATTCTTTTATAACGCTATCTGTTAAAATTCCCGGATCTCGAGAAAGTTCACCCTCGCCAGTTGCTTGCATCGCACGATACACGGCATTATATATTTTTTGGCGGTCAAAAAATACCACTCGACCGTCTCGCTTCCTTACTGACTCAAATTTTTGTTTCGACATATAAATAATTCGAATATTACAAATTTTTTTACGAATGATACGAATAATTTTTTAATTCGTTACATCCGAAGTTATATTCGTGACGTTCGTATTGTTACAAGACAATAAAAACCCGTCGCAGGTTTTTAAATTTTTTAATAATTTTATCTACTTCGAACATGTATTATTTTAGCATAATAAAATACCCGCGCTACGGGTATTTATCCACAAGAATTTGATCTAATTCTAAATCTTTTAAAATAAGGCCAATATTCGATATTTTATGATTTATTAGACAATAGACCTTGTGTATAATTCCTTTTCTACTACAATTTCCATATTTTAGCTCCAACTTTGTAAAAATTTTTCAATGTATACTCTGTATACACCTTCAAAATTTTTACTTTGTCTCGCTTAAAATTTGGAACTTTCGTGACGAAAAGAATTATGCAAAAGGTCTAATAATATTTCTAGATTTTTCTCTTTTTTCTTCTCATAAAAGCAGGTACTTCCCAAACATCGCCTTCTTCTTCAGTTGGCTCTGTTTTTACTTCCGCCTTTATCGATTTAAAATCTAATTTTGGTTCCGGATCTAAATCTGTCTCCGTTAATTTTATTCCTTCGGCCCGATAACTCGTCTGAAGAATCGCAGCTGGCGCAGACGACTGCTTATCTTTTTCATAAAGATTACTAAAAAGTGAATTCGCCGGTTTGGGAGCATTAAAACCTGTCGCGATAATTGTAACTTTTATATTTCCAGCTCTAAGTCGCTTGTCATGATAGGCTCCAAAAATAATGCGCGCGCTAGGGTCTACCGCCTCTGCTACTTGGCGGGCAATATCATTAATCTCTGTCATTCTAAGATCACGCCCACCCGCAATACCAAGCAACACTCCCTTTGCGCCATCAATAGTTACCTCAAGTAACGGTGAATTTATTGCTTGAGTAACAGCATTCTGTGCTCTATCTTTACCAGAAGCTTGACCAACCCCAACAATTGCGGCACCAGCGTCTTCCATAATTACTCGAACATCTGCAAAATCTAAATTTATAATGCCTGGCGCAGCAATAAGCTCTACAATGCCCGAAACAGCATTTTTTAAAATCATATCAATAGACTCAAACGCTTTAACAACAGACGTATCCTGATTTATAATTGAAAAAATTCTGTCATTCGGAATTACAATTAAAGCATCTACTTTATCTTTGAGCTTCATTAGACCTTCTTGCGCAATTCTACTACGCTGCGATCCCTCAAACGAAAATGGCTTTGTTACCACTGCAATTGTAAGCGCGCCAGCTTGCTTTGCGGCCTCGGCAATCACAGGCGCGCCACCAGTTCCAGTTCCACCACCCATTCCAGCGGTTATAAAAATAAGATCGCCGCCTTGAAGCGCTTCGGCAATCTCCGAACGGTTTTCTTCTGCGGCTTGTCTACCTAATTCGGGATTCATCCCAGTTCCAAGTCCTTTAGTGAGATTTCTTCCAATGTAAATTTTATTTCTTACGTTGCAAGAATCTAAATCTTGCACGTCTGTATTCACTGCAATAAATTCTACGCCACGAGTAAAGTCATTACTCATTCTACTAACTGCATTGCCTCCGCCACCTCCAACTCCAACCACTTTAACGATGGCGCTACCATTCCCATTTTGTGAAACTTTTTTTGCCATATGAACATTAATCAAATCGCGAATTAAGGTCTCTAATTCTCTCAAATGCCGTAAGATTTCGAGAATATTCGAGATTCCAATTCGAGACTTTACTCATAAGTTACCTAATTATCGCTACTATCCTACTACAAAATACTAGAAGAATGCAAATCAATAAAAAAGGAGCAATTATGGCCCAATTTATACCATCCTCAATTAACCACTTCCTAAAAGACTTTTGTCATTGCGAGGGCGAAGCCCGCGGCAATCCAGGAAATAATGAGATAAATCTAGATTGCTTCGTCGTTCCTCCTCGCAAAGACGAGATTAAAAGAGTAGTGGATAATTGGGGATGGTATTACAACGCATTCTGAATATTATGGAAGAAGATTTTTCAAAAACGATTTAATGAAACTAAACCAAGAGTCACCAAAAGCTGTTGGTAAAAATGAACCCGCGGACTGTATTGGAGCGCCAAGTAGTAATAGTCCTGCGGCACAGACAAATTCTGGATCTTCGAGTTCTGCTTCATAGGAATTATCTACAATCTCAAAAGATCCGAGAGGAATTCCAATTTGAGTGGAGATACGAAGCTCTTGCCGTGCTAAGTCTGCAATTCCAGGAAGCTTGGCGCCACCACCAACGAGAACTAACCCTGCAGGCAATTCGCCGTATTTACCAATTTGCTTCAATTCAGAATTTACAAATTCAAATATTTCTGCAAGTCGTGATTGAACAATCTCCGACAAAAATCTTCTAGAAATTTGGTTCCTTAAAACGCCTTGCGCAATAGTTTGCGGCTCTACCATTTCTTTTGGTGCAACGTGCTTTGAAAGAGCATAACCAAAATGAAGTTTTAATGTCTCTGCTTCATGAACCGGAATTTTAAAACCAATCGCAACATCATTTGAAATATGCGCAGCGCCAATTGGCAAAACTGCTACATGCAATAATTTACTTTCTTCATAGACAGAGAGTGCGGCAGTTTGTGCTCCAATATCCAAAATTGCAACTCCAAGTTCTTTTTGTTTTTTAGTTAGTGCGGCGCGTGATGATGCAATTGAACCCAAAATAAATCCGCCAACACGTCCACCACTTACCTCAATTACTCTACTTAAATTTTTAAGGTATGTTGCAAAAACTTCTATAACCACACTTTCAACTTCAAGTCGTGAACCCACAAGGCCAGCCGGGTCTTGCACGTCGTGAATTCCATCTACAATAAATTCGCGAGTTATGGTGTGAATTATTTTTCTGTTTGGTGAAATGTTTATTGCTTGGGACGCTTTAACTACCCTATCCACATCATCCTGATATATTTCGCTGTCAGCACGAGAAACTGCAATAATTCCTTTTGAAATGTGCGAGGCGACTTGCGGCCCATTTACACTTACAAAAATATTTTTACTTGCTACGCGATATTCTTTTCGCAAAATTTGAATCGCATCACCAACTGAAGCCGCCGCATCATCAAGGTCAGAAATTGTACCGCGGCGCATTCCCTCTGCCGGCATTTTTAATATACGAAGTAGGCGAATAGTACCATCTTTTTTGGTGTCCCCTACTAACACTTTTATATTTTGGGAACCGATATCTAATGCGGCGATCTGCATTTGCTTTGCTCAAAATCAAAGATTAAATATATAGTGTCGCTTCGCGACTTTTATATAAATCGTTCCGCAGGAACACCTAAATTTTGATTTTTTAATTTTGATTTTTTAATTTTATGCAAAAGATGTTTCTCCATCTTTTGCATTCTTATAGTATCATTTTTTCTCTCGTGTTCAAAACCTAAAAGGTGCAAAAATCCATGAATTAGTAAATAGACAATATCTTCATTGTGTATCCTTATATAGTCCGGAGCCAAATAAATTTCGCCAAGAGTTTTTGGGACATTTGACGGCATAATAAAACCTTTTGGAGGGACAAATGAAAGCACATTGGTCACCTTATCCTTTTTGCGATAATCACGATTTAACTTACGCATAGTCCTATTATCTACTAAATATAAGGACGTAAAAAAATCACCTTTCTTGGTAAGGCTAATTAATTTTTTAAGAACACTTGCCATTTGAGGCTCAAGCTTTTTATAACTCTTGCCAACACTAGTCACAGAAACTTTATTCATGTACCTACACTTTATCTTAAAATAAGTTGAGTGGCAAGAAAAAAAATAACACGTTGTGAAGCGTGTTATTTAAAACCCATTTTACCAAGCAAAGAAATGAGTTTTTCTAAAA
>JAUXUB010000025.1 GCA_030680955.1 bacterium
GCATTTCCATTATCTACGAAGGGATCAAGGGTTTTGAATGATCAAACCCAGTCCTGGTATCACCTAACGGTATTCCAGAATCGCATTACAGAAATATTGACACAGGATAAGCAAGATGCAGACTCAGTGCGGCAAAAAAGGCCTATTCTAGAGTTTTCACCAGAGGCAAAAATCTATTGGTTCAAGTTTCATAATAATATCGAATTGGATCTAAATGCAGGAAAATATTTATCTGATATTGATGATTTTGCTTCAAAAATTACTTCCAATCTGGCTCGGATTGCAGCTCTGTTTCACTATTTCGAAGGAGAAGAAGGAGATATTTCTGCTGACACAGGATACCTTGCAGGAACAATATGTGATTGGTATATCCGTGAATTCAAACGTCTATTCACAAAAAATCCGGCGATTCCAATTGAAGTTTCTGATGCTACTGAACTGGAGCTTTGGCTAGTAAAATATTGCCAAACGAATTTTACTATACTGACTTTGCCAAAGAGCAAAATTACACAATTTGGCCCCCCCCAACTTCGTACAAACAAGTTTAGACGTGAGGCTGCGGTTAATTCATTGGTTGTACAAAATAAAATCCGTATACAGCTTTATGGAAAAATGCAATTGATCATTTTAAACCCTAATTTCTTTCCAATACTCAGAAGCAATGAAGGTCTATTCACCATGCCGCCATATCTACCAACCAACACAAATTTCTGATTAAATTATCCTGCTAATTTAGCATGATTAGCAGCGTGTTTTATAAAAATAACACATTTTTAATTCTTTATTCCAAATTACTAACCCCCTAGACTTTTACCAATTTCACTCTGGATTCTGAACGCTCTAGGATTGGACTATAAGCGCAAATTCAAGCGCTAGATACACTTGTATCTCGTAGGCCTAAAATAATTTTGTCAGATCCCGTCACAAATTTATCTAATGTTTCTTCATTTTCTTTTTTGTTAAAGGAAATAATTCTAGTGATATTATCATAGTAATTTTTAATTGAACTCTCTGGTTTATAAGTGCGTTCTGATATTTTACCAACCGCACTTTCTTTGGTATTACCATCATTTTTCATTAAATCCCAGCACCATAATCCAAGAATATTTTTATCTATGCAGTTCCATTGCGTGACAAAAAAGGCTTCTTTATTGCAGAGCCGCATGAATTTAGAGTTTTCAAATCCATCATCTTGAGTATTGGACATACAACCAAAACTATTAATAAGTTTCTCAACAATTGCATTTTTATAATATTCTATTGCCCCATCAATATTATTGGGTGATTGGTCGGTAGGCACCTTTAGATAAAGTGCATTAGTCGACCTGTCACCATTAATGACTATATCATTATCATCATCGTCAAATATAGATATATTTGACGAATAAAAATAACGACTATAGCAATTGCTTATTATCGATATGTATATATTGCTGTCGATCTCACATTCACAGTCATTTACATACAGCCATTTTGCTTCACGAGTAACATTTTCGAACAACCAATATAGTTCAGTTTTACCGTGAAATGACTCGCGATAAAAAGTATAGAATTTATCAAACGGTATATAAACCGTCATACTGAATAAGCTGAAGTAATCGAATATATTATATTTATAAATTAAGGCATCATAAAATTCTATATTTTTCTGTAAAATTTCAAGAATTTCATTGGCGTTATCTTCAGATAGAAAGTCCTTTATATCTGAAGTGCTATTTATACTTTGACTTAAGTGCTTATAAAACCTGTCTCTTGTATGCTTAGCTGTTGCAGAGATCAATAGGTTTCTATTTCTGCTATTTTCAAAAAAATTCATTGATGCCATTGCAACTTCCGTACTCGACATTTCAAATTCATTTTTTGGAACTGCACTTAGGCCAGAAAGACATAAAATAGATTCTATTTCATTTCTAATGCTTAGTATTGCCTCATAATCAGCGCGGTAGTTGCCTTTAAATCTTCTGATAATGCATTGATGGATAAAAAATGAATCGATGCGCTTTTTTTGTGATGGCTCTAGTGGTTTCTTTGATGATAGCTCCAATGGCTCTGGGGACTTTTCTTGCATAAGGTGTGTATCTTGGTTTAATAGATGAAATAGGTAAGGGTGTATAATGAAAAAGTACAGTTGTTTATTCGTGTCGAAATAAATACCAGGGGGGGTATGCAACACTAAATGTTGTTACGTTTTTATCGCATTGACCTTTAATACTGTTTAATTTTGAGGGCGCTATAAAGCTAATCTGCGCATTTGCAAAACAGTTATGACTAATCACTGTAAGTATGCGTGTTGGCGTTGCAAAACTGTTAACCCATAATTAGCCCTACGTATTACATAAGAGTATAGATGCCCTTATTGATTTAGCAATCACCTCACTGATCGAGGGACGGGATTACGCTCGTCACCACCGGACATGCGATTTTCCGCATGTCCGGTGGTTGCGCCTTTGTCTCTTTCTCCTTTACCACTTATCTTTGCTTGCATCCAGCGAGGTTTCGTTCTCAAAGAATCCGCATTGATACTGTATTTATCGCCAAAAGGGTAGTTTGTCGAACTCAATACTCCCCGTTTGTTTATGACTACTTTTCGCTTCCAATTAACCTGATTTGGAATAGCAAACTAGATTCTTCAGTGCTTCGTTCCATCTCCATTACAGAGACTTTCAGTCCGTGTCACAAAGCTCTACTTGATTTGTATTCCGGTAACGGTTGGGTTTCGCATTTTCAAGTATGACCATCTTCGTTCGTGTTCCTGCGGACGAGCATTTGTTAACTTTGACCTCTAAATATACCACCAACGATATATTTACTGCTGTTCAAGCAAAAGCTGCTATGGAAACATCAATGCATTTAAGAAATTGTTCAAAATTATACTGCTTCTTTCGATCCAGGAAGGCAGCACCTGCCGACGTAATTTCCATTTCATATGGGTTTTAGCGCTAAAAAGAGCCCTTACTGCAAATAATTTTGATGCCCATAACAATTTTTTTGTCTCAACTGTGTTTCGCTATATGGCTGATTTATAAGTTAATTCATGCCTATTATTGAGAATACTGAAATTGTCAACCCCTATCTTAGGCGGCTGAGCTATGGGCTGCCAAATATTTTAATCTCTCTATCATGAAACACGCTTACTCGAATCAAAGCCAGGACAGTTCTGGCTAATTTCAGAGTATACACAACAAAGAGGCCGGCACAGAAAAAAATCAAACGGAGTCAGTGCTGCGGACTGGGCAAGACTGTCAATCAAGTTGGAAAACAAGTGGATTTAATCTCGCGATGGCAAGAAAGGCCACGCGAATATTACTACCACACTATCTTACTAACGCGGGTATGTTTTTATGAGAAAAAATTCAACTATTCAAGTTAGTGACGCATTAATAGTTGCCGATGGCTATGATCAGCTATTTACAGTAACAAAAATTGATAATTCAATAAAAAAAATTATTAAGGAGAAAGATCTGATGTTTTATTACAAAGCAGATGGGTTAGAAATAAGAAAAATTTATTGCACTAACATTTATGTTTTAAAAACCTTAACTATGTATATACAAAACTTTTTGTCTGCAAAAGAAATTATTAAAAGCATTCCGACTCATAAACTTTCACCTTATGTAGGCTTATTGACTAAAAACTTAACTAGAATACAAGCTGATAAGATAGCTCCATACCTCGATTTAGAACCCGGATTTTTGTGTAATTATAATCATAAAGGTATTGTTGAAATTTCCTATTTGCTAAATAAAATAATTAAAAATATCAGAATAGATGCAGATTCTCAAGAATTCAAAATAGCCTTAAACAAATATCAAGCAGAGCTAAAAGAATCGCTAAAGTAACTTTAAGTTCTCACAATGAATAATTTTACAGTTTTAGATTATGGTAACTACAAAACTTGAATTTATAAATCGAAGAATGGGCCATTATATTGCTTTTTTAAAGCTGGTTGATTCATGCATTGGTGATATGGAAATCAGGAGAATGAATCGTCAGTACGTATTTACAACGTTGGAGGCAATGTGAATATTTTTGATTTAAGTGAGGCAGCCAACTTTCTAAAAATGAACCCAGAGGTTTTACGCCGAAAAGCAAGGGCCGGACAGGTGCCTGGTAGAAAGGCGGGTAAGCGTTGGATTTTTGTCAAAGAACATCTTGCGGATTGGGTGTCCGGGCGTTATTCTGAACCCCGGCGAGAACTGCAAGTGATTGACAAATCAAAACCAGAGGATAAAAAATTATGTCAATCTACAAGCGCAAGGAAACATGGTGGATTCAATACACCGCACCAGACGGACGCAGAATACAACAAACTGCTGGGACTCAAATAAAACAGGAGGCGCAAGAATTGCATGATCAATTAAAAGCAGAGGCGTGGCGAGTTAAAAATCTGGGTGATAAGCCCCGTCACACTTGGCAGGAGGCTGTTGTTAGATGGCTGACGGAGCAAGGTCACAAAAAAAGCATTGAAACGGATAAGGTGCGACTGCGCTGGCTTGATATGCACTTAAATAGTACTTGCCTGGATGAAATAACAAAAACCAGGGTTGATGCTATAAAAAGTGCAAAACAAAATGAAGGGGTGAGCAATGCAACAGTCAATAGAACATTGGCATTGTTGCGCTCAATATTAAATAGAGCGAAACAGGATTGGGAGTGGCTCGATTCAACGCCTACTGTAAGATTATTTCCAGAGAACACGACAAGAGTTCGGTGGCTGTCACATGAGGAATCAGATAGGCTAATTGATGAATTACCAGAGCATTTGAAAGCAATGGTTCGTTTTACTTTGTCGACCGGACTAAGAGAGAGCAATGTAACTGGCTTGCAATGGAGCCAAATAGATATGCAGCGTCGCTGTGCTTGGATTCATGCCGATCAAGCGAAGGGTAAGAAAGCTATTGCTGTACCGTTGAATAGTGACGCATTGGTGGTTATTCAACAACAGATCGGTAAGAGCGACATACATGTTTTTACGTATAAAGGAAAACCAGTTACCCGAGCAAATAATCACGCATGGGAGAAGGCGTTAATCAGGGCTAACATTATTGATTTTCGTTGGCACGATTTAAGGCACACTTGGGCCAGTTGGCATGTGCAAAACGGAACACCCTTGCACGTACTTAAAGAATTGGGCGGATGGTCTGACTTAACGATGGTATTACGCTATGCGCATTTGTCCAGTAAACACCTTGAGGAGTATGCGGGAAATTCAAAAAGCTGTGACAAATTTACTACACGTAACAAAAACGACCTAGAAGAAGTAACCTAAGTCATTGATTTATTGGTGGGACGTCAGGGATTCGAACCCTGGACCCATGGATTAAGAGTCCACTGCTCTACCAACTGAGCTAACATCCCAATATTTGTTCGATCATTCTAAAGGATTTCTTAACT
>JAUXUB010000059.1 GCA_030680955.1 bacterium
TGCCAGTCCGACGATCGTCGGACTGGCAAGTAAAATGTTGGCGATGATATTTGAGCTAAAAATTATTAATATTAAGGAAGTCGGACTTCCTTAATATTAATTAAAACTTGGCTTCTAACTTGTTTAGTTTTGCTGTTAAATAAAAAAGCGAAAAAAAATTTAAATTAGACCTTTTGTCGTAGATTTTTGTATTATTACTTTTCTGTATAATTATGCTTCTGCAGTATTATTCTTTTGCATGGTTCTCATTTCGTCATTGCGAGGGTTATTCCGAGGCAATCTATTTTTAGACTGGATTGCTTCGCTGTGCTCGCAAAGACGGAGAGGGAATTAGATTGCTGCGCTCGCAAAGACGGAAAAATATAAAAAGTAAATAATATTATTGAAGTCCGACTTCAATAATATTATTTCGGGCTTTGCAAGCCCGAAATACAAGTCCGAAATATTCAATTGAGTTAAGCCACAACCATCCTATATATAGAAGATCAATGATAAAAATTCAAAGAAAGTTTTTTAATTATAGAAAAATCCCAAACTTTAAAAGTTATGCACAATCAAATATAATTTTACAAATTAATATGCTATACTTTTTGAGTAAGAATATTCTAACTTCATAAGTATTGTTTATTAGTAATGTAGTTGCTCATTTCCTATTATCAATGTTTCAAAATAAGTTTTTATTTAAAAGTTTTTTTGTTTTATCGTTACTTGCGATAACTCCTGTTTTAGTTTTGGCGCAAAATAATCCACTGCCATCTGGTGTTTCACCTCCACCAAAAGATATACCATCAGAAAGTTCGCAAGCAGATTTTATATTAAGTACGCCAACTGAAGATTCTAATATTGTACCGCCAGAGCCATATCCGGGAACCGCTAAATGTTTTGACTATTATAGGTTTCAGAGCGTGCAAGTAACTGCCGCATCGGAAAAGGAAATATATACAGCTGGCGATGAAGTTTTGTTTCGCGGAGAAGTTACAAATGAAAATAAATATCCCGTAGTTGATGGTTATGTTTTTGTTCGTGTGGGCCGAGTTAATTCCAACTTTACGACTGAAGGACATAATATTACAGATGAATTTTTTGCAGTGGAGCAAAGGACCCTAGATGCTGGTGCTGTTGCGCCTATTGAGTTTAAGTGGAGCGTTCCAAAAGGTGCCGCTCCTGGAGAATATATCGCTAATTATTTTTTTACTGTTGGGAAAAGATTTAACTTAGGTGGCCTGCCATTTTCTAATGAAGTTATTATTGGTTCTGCTAGATTTCAAGTAGAAAATAGTGAAGCTGGTGGGATTATGTTTGATAGAAGCGGAACTATATTTGACGGTAAAAAATATTTTCACATAGGTGATTGGCCACGTATTAATGAAGGCAAATCAGTTGTTATTACTCAACCAATAAAAAATCTAAATAAAGTTGAAAAAGAAATAAAAGTAACTTACGAACTCTACTTCTGGGATAGTTTAAGGCCAGAAGACAAAGTTTCAGAGAGTAGCGAAACAATTCGCCTCGCACCCGGTACTTTAAAAACACTTCAATATGATATTCCTAAAATGGACACAAGTGTTTATTATTTGAAGATTAAAGCAACAACTGATACCGATAGCGCAATTGTAAATATTAGGTTAGCAAGCGAACAGGCGCGGCCGAGGATAAATTATCCAGCAATTACGAAATTTCCGATATTAAATGGCGAACCATTCGCAATATTTAGCTGTTTTCATAATACTTCTGGAATAAACGCCGAAGGAAATATTAGTGTACTGCTTACCGATAAAAATGATAATAAGGTAGGAGAAGCATTATATAGTGGAGTAATACCATCAATTATGCTCGCTGTTGCAAGTGAACTTGTTGCTAAAAATACTTATGATTATCTTAAGCTCCATGCGGAAATTAAGAACGCTTCAGGTGTTGTAATTGATTCATACGACAGTGTTTACGATTGTGCAACACTTAAGAGTTTGGCGTGCGACGATATTGCCTCTAAGTCATTTGCGCGTAAGGTATTGATTTTTATTGGTTTAATATTGGTTGTTGTCACAGCAATAGTAAGCATTATAATAATCCGTGTTAAAAAGAAAAAAAATCAAATATCTTTTTAAGTTGGATCAGTTAAAATTAATTTATGAAAAATTTCAATAAATATATTCTACTTTTAGCAGTAATTGTGGGATTTAGTTTTTTTACAATAAATGCTAATAGTGCGTCAGCGCAGGAAAAAACAGTGACCGTTTCTCAAATTTATACCTTTGGAGCTGGTAAAGGGTGTTCAGTCCCAGGTAAAGCACAAAAAAGAGCAACAATTACTACTGGGAATGTTAGCGTGCTCCACAAAGTAAATCCAAACAGTGCTACAACCGTACAAGTCGGTAATTCATGGACTTTTACTTATAATCCAGACAATCCTGTTTATCATGCTTATGGTGGAAATTTTGACACACCTATTGGAAGTTTTTGTAGTGGAATAGACGATCAATGTTTTGGAAATATCGAAGTAGGATCACTTATTGACGGAGGCGGTGGAGGTGCCTATGCCTATGTTTATTGGACTGCAGTTAAGCCTACTGTAAATTTGTGGTCTAGTAATTCTTCTGTGATTTCTTGTCCAATAGGCGGAAAGACGTGTAGTGCGATATCTGAGGGCAGTGCGACTATTACTGCCGATATAGCTAATACTAAGGCCCGTATATGGGCAAAGGCATATAATGCTGATCAAAGATTAGTATATGATGACAGTGTTTTCCCAGCTGGTCAAAGCGATTGGTGGGCTAGTGGCAATCCAAACTCAATGCTTATTCCTCTAGCGGAGACTTCTTTGCCAGCTGGTTATTGCTTTGGCGCCGCGGGTTACTTTTGGGGTCCATATTTAGGTAAAAGTTCAATGGATCTTCCAGTGCAAGCATTATCTTGGGATTTTACTGTAACTGCAGCATTTGATTTTTCTCTTGCTAAACCAGCCGACATATCTGTTGTACAAGGAAAGTCAATTACAAATCCCATAACTGCTAATCGTGTTAATGGCACAGCTCAGTCAGTTACATTCTCTGCTTCTGCTCCAGGCTTACCAGCCAATTCAATACTTTTTACTCCAAAAAACTGCCCCCCAACATGTGCTTCAAATCTTACTATTTACACAGATGCGACAACTCCACTCGGACAATCTACTATCACTGTTACGGGAACTGCTGGCGCACTTACACGATCTACCTCGTTTGTGCTTACGGTAACTGCGCCACCTACCCCATCTATAGATTTAAAGGTTAATGGAGGAGATTATAAGCCTGTCGCAAACGCACTCAAAAAAATATCAGGCGAAACAGTAAATTTCACTTGGAATAGCGCTAATGTATCAACTTGTTGGGCATCTGGAGATGATTCAAACTGGAAAAAGTCAAGCGTAACGCCGACCGGATCTTCTAATAATTATACTTTACCCACCGTTACTTCTCAGAAGGACTATGAATATAAAATTTCTTGTTCGGAACTTATAACTCAAAATGGTTTTTGGAATAAAATATTAGCATTCTTTGGATTTGCTAAAAATGTTTTTGCTCAAGTAGGCGATGTAGAGGACAGTGTATTTATAAGAGTTAATCCAGCCCCAATTCCTCTTTCCGTAGTCGTATCTGTTGCTCCAAACCCAGTGCAAGTTAATAATAATGCTACATGGCTAGCCACACCTTCTGGAGGTACTGGACCTTACTCATATTCTTGGTCTGGTGCCGATCTTTCTGGAGGTGGTGCATCCAAAGTTAAATCTTACGCAACACCTGGTTCGCGAACTGGTACAGTTATCGTAACTGATTCTACCGGAGCAACTAGAAGCGATAGTGAAAGTCTTGTGGTTCAGGCAGCAAGTAATTCTGCGCCCGTTGCCAATGCAGGCGCACCACATTCTATAATTGAAGATATATCTCATACTCATTCCGGAGCTACTGCAACTGATGTAGATGGAAATCTTCAAAATTATTCATGGACATTTGTGAGTTGCCCTTCATCTTGTCCGTCTTTATTTAATAGAACGGGATCAATAAGTGGATTTTCTGATACAGTAGGTGGGCCTAGATATACACCAACTATTCCAGGAAATTATATGCTTCAACTTACAGTTACAGATTTAAATGGCGCAACTGATACAGATACAGTAACTGAAAATGTCACCCCAACACCTCCAACAGCTTCTATTAATGCAAATCCAAATCCTATAACTAATAGCGGAGACCCAACAGACTTAACCTGGTCATGCGTAAATTCTACAAAGGCAGAAATATATGAAAATAATGTTTTGAATGTTGCACTTAGTAATTATTCATGTGGAGGGTCTTGCAGTGGAACATTTACGAGGAATCCAATAGTTAGGACTGAATATAAAGTACGTTGCACAAATGTGTCTCCGTTTACAGAAGCTTCTGTAACTGTTCAAATCTTGTTTATTTGCGAAGGTCCATCTTGCCCAACTCCTTAATTTGGCCGGGTAGTGAAAATAAAATTTGACAGTTTAATCAGTTTAGTGTTATTATTGAAACACGAATGAAGTCCGCCAATGCGCGGACTTTATTATTAAATAAAATACGAATGTTACAAATATTTGAACGAATGCAACGAATTTGATTCGTATCATTCGAATGTTATTCGTAGATTCGCATTACATCATGTTTAATCTAAAAGACATTACAAGAGCTATTACGCAGATTGCCTCTGAAAAAGGTTTGCAACCAGAGATGATACTTAGCGCTATTGAAGCGTCTCTTGCCGCCGCTTACAAAAAAGAATATAGAAAGAGAGGAGAAGTTATTAAAGCCAAGTTTAATCCAGAAACGGGAGATTTAAAATTTTGGCAAGTAAAAACAGTGGTTGATCTTACAACCGTACGCGTTGTAGAAGAAGAGCCCACAGATGGTCTTGAAGGGAAAAATTTAGAAATTAGGGACGAGAGAAAACATATAGCCGAGGAAGATGAAGAGGATTTATTGCCGAGATATAATATTGATAGACATATTATGATAGATGAGGCAAGAAAATTAGAAGGCAAAGATAAAAAAGAAATAAATCTTGAAGATGAGATAACTTTTCCACTTGAATCTCATGATGATTTTGGACGTATTGCGGCGCAAACAGCGAAGCAAGTTATCTTGCAACAGCTTCGTGAAGCCGAAAAAAATGCTATTTTATCTGAATTTGAAAATAAAGAAGGAGAAATTGTCTCTGGTGTTGTTCAGAGATTTGAGCGAGGCAATGTATATGTTGACCTTGGAAGAGCAATCGGAGTGATGTTTGGTAACGAAGGAATTCCGGGAGAACATTATAAATCTGGAGAACGCCTTAAATTTTATGTTATCGCAGTGCAAAATGAGCCACGTCTTCCTTCTATAATACTCTCCCGTGCACATCCTCAATTCGTTGGAAAACTTTTTGAAATGGAAGTGCCAGAAATTTCTGACGGAATTGTTCAGATTAAAGCAATTGCTCGTGAACCTGGAAGTCGCACAAAAATCGCTGTAAATTCTACTGAAGAAAATATTGACCCTGTTGGATCTTGTGTTGGTCAGCGTGGCACTAGAGTAATGGCGGTGAATAACGAACTTGGAAATGAGAAAATTGATATTATTGAGTGGGAAGAGGCGCCGGAGAAATTTGTTGCAAATGCCTTGTCACCCGCTCGAGTAACTTACACAGAAGTATCACCTCGTCGCGAAATTCGAGTTTTTGTTCCAGAAGATCAACTTTCGCTTGCAATTGGTCGCGGTGGGCAAAATGTTCGCCTTGCCGCCAAGCTTACTGGTTGGAAAATAGATGTTCGTTCGCAATCACGCCCCGAAGAAGTGCAGTCCGAAGGCGTTTCTGTGGCGACCTCGGAGGCAGAAGCTCCAGAAGCAGTGACATCGGCAGTGCCAGAAACCAATGAAGGCACTCCAAAACCAGAAGAAACAGAAGCGAAAGAATTATCATAGCAATTTCTAATTACTAATTTCTAATAAATAACCAATACCAAATGCTCACATTTAAGTTTGAACTGCACTATGCACTATAGTAATCCTTCCCGTCATTCTAGGATATGCAAAGCAATCCAATTCCTTCCGTCTTTGCGAGCGAAGCGTGGCAATCCAGTTTAAATAGATTGCTTCGGGATGACCCTCGCAAAGACAGAAGAAAAAAGGTGCAAAATAGAAATATTTGAATTTTCGATGATTAAATTGTCAATATTCATTTTGTTGATTATAAATTTGGGATTTGATTAGGAATTAAAAATTATAAAATTAATAATTAAAAATTAATTTGTTATGAATCCACAATTATTTATATTTTTGCCAATCACCATAGCCATTGGTTACAGTCTTTATCTTATTAACTGGCTTCGCAGTAAGCCATCTGGTAATCTCGCTCAAATAGAAATTTCAAAAGCAATACAAGATGGCTCTTCTGCATACCTAAAGCGTCAATATAAAACAGTAGGAATTGTAGCTGTTGTTTTGGCTATTGTTCTTTGGTTTTCATTAGGCGAGATGAGTCAAATAACTGTTTATGGATTTCTTGCGGGTGCTATAGCATCTGCCGTGTCTGGCTATATCGGGATGATGATTGCAGTGCGCTCTAATTCTAAAACTACCGCTGCTGCAGAAAAGGGTTTAGGAGGAGCTCTCTCTCTTGCGTTTAAAGCCGGCGCCGTTACAGGATTTTTAGTTGTTGCACTCGGACTTTTGGTAGTTTCTATTTTTTATTACTGGGGTGTCCAAATAGGAGATTTAGAAAAATTAAGATCTGGTCTTATTGGATTAGCATTTGGAGCTAGTCTAATTTCTGTTTTTGCAAGATTAGGAGGTGGAATTTTTACCAAAGCGGCAGACGTTGGTGCAGATTTGGTTGGTAAAGTAGAAGAGGGAATTCCAGAAGATGATCCTCGTAACCCTGCTGTTATTGCAGATCTTGTTGGTGATAATGTTGGCGACAATGCCGGCATGGCCGCAGATTTGTTTGAAACTTATGCAGTAACACTTACAGCCGCGATTATCTTGGGAGTTCTAAAGTCTGGGATAGGTATGAGCGCCGGTATGTTACCTCTTATTTTGGGAGGTGTTGCAATATTCGCATCAATAATTGGAAGTTTGTTTGTGTCATTACCAAAGTCTGGTTCAATTATGGGCGCGCTGTATCGTGGACTCACAGTAACTTTAGTTTTATCTGCAATTCTTTTTTATTTTGCAATCGATCAATTTAAAGAATTCCTCCCCGGAAATATTAGTGTTTTGAACGCATATATAACTACGTTGATAGGGCTTGGAGTTACAGTGCTTATGGTTCTTGTAACAGATTATTATACTTCAAAAAAATATCGTCCAGTCCAATCAATAGCAGAATCTTCAAAATCTGGTCATGGCACCAATGTTATTATGGGGCTTTCTGTGGGAATGGAAGGAACCGCACTCCCTATAATAATTATCGGGACAGCAATTCTTGGAAGTTTTTCTGTCGCGGGTCTTTATGGTGTTGCGCTCTCTGCCGTTGCAATGCTCTCTGTAGCTGGAATTATTATTGCAATAGATTCATTTGGCCCTATCACTGATAATGCTGGAGGCATCGCAGAGATGTCTGGTGCGCCGGCAGAAGTTCGTAAAATTACTGATGCGCTTGATGCTGTTGGTAATACCACAAAGGCAGTAACTAAAGGATATGCTATAGCTTCCGCTGGTCTTGCCGCTTTAGTTCTTTTCTCGGATTACATTGAAGTTTTAACAGAGAAATCTCAAGGTGTGCTTTTGCGTTTTGATCTTAGCGACCCAATGGTTTTAGTTGGATTGTTCTTGGGCGCCGCGCTTCCTTATTTGTTTGGCTCTATGGCCATGAAATCTGTTGGGCGTGCGGCTGGTGCCGTTGTTGAAGAGGTGAGACGCCAGTTTAGAGAAATTCCAGGGATAATGGACAGGACTGCAAAACCTGACTATAAACAAGCGGTAGATATTGTTACAAAGGCAGCACTTAAAGAAATGATTATGCCGACACTCTTACCAATAGCTGTCGTATTAATAGTAGGTCTATTTTTTGGAAAATATGCTTTGGGTGGTCTTTTAATTGGTGCAATTACCTCGGGTCTCTTTGTTGGCTTGTCTATGACAACTGGTGGTGCGGCTTGGGATAATGCTAAAAAGTATATTGAAGAAGGTAATTTTGGTGGCAAGGGTTCTACGGCGCATCAAGCCGCAGTAACAGGCGATACTGTTGGCGATCCCTACAAAGACACTGCAGGGCCAGCAATAAATCCTTTAATTAAAGTGATAAATATAGTAGCTTTATTATTAATCCCATTTTTATAATTCGAATAATACGAATTTATTTACGAATGCAACGAATAAAAAATGTTGCGTAATAAAGAAAAAGTAATATATCCGGAGCTATCATATTTAATTTATGGATTTTGTTTTAAAATTCATAATGAATTAGGAAGATTTTTAAATGAAAAACAATATGGCGACGCCCTTGAAAAATTGCTAAAAGAGAATAAGATAAATTATATAAGGGAGTTTGCTTTGCCGCTCAGTTTTGATGGCGAGAAACCCAGAAGAAATATTGTTGATTTTCTTATTGAAGATAAGATTATTCTGGAATTTAAAGTCAAACAATTCTTAACTAAAGAAGATTATTATCAACTTAAGCGATATCTTGTTTCTAGTAGCAAGAAGCTGGGAATTTTGTTTAATTTTCGTCAACAAGCACTTAGTCCAAAAAGAATTCTTAATTAAATTCGTGTTATTCGTTGAATAATTTGTAACATTCGTTTTATATATATGAACCTTATACCAACAGTAATAGAAAAATCTCAATATGGTGGCGAGCGAGCTTACGATATTTATTCAAGACTTCTTAAAGAGCGTATAATATTTTTAGGAGGCCCAATTAGCGATCCGGTTGCGAATGCTGTTATTGCGCAACTTTTATTTTTAGAAAAGGAGGATTCCAAGAAAGATATTATGATTTATATTAATAGTCCTGGTGGATCTGTAACTGCAGGGCTTGCAATATATGACACTATGCAATACGTAAAGTCCCCCGTATCAACTATCTGCGTTGGTATGGCAGCATCAATGGGCGCTGTGCTTCTTGCTGCAGGTAAAAAGGGCAAGAGATATTCTCTTCCAAACTCTGATATTTTACTCCACCAAGTAATGGGGGGAGCCGAAGGTCAAGCGGCAGATGTTGAGATAACAGCTAGGCACATTATTAAAATAAAAGATAAGTTAAATCATATTATAGCTAAACATACTGGACAGACGCTTGGAAAAGTTGAGAGAGATACAGATCGCGACTTTTATATGACGGCGGAAGAGGCAAAACAATATGGATTGATAGATGAGATAGTTAAGAACAAGAAGTGAGGCACTTCTTGTTTTTTATATTAAAAATTAAATATCAAAAATAAAAATTATAGTGTCGCTTCGCGACGATTTATAATAAAAAAATTTCGCGATGATATTTACTTAAAAAATATAAATAGACGCAGTCACGTGGGATGAAGTTGGAGAAAGCGCGCTCCGCGAGTTGCCAACCAGAAAAGTATTTTTTGTTAATTATAATTGCAATTGTAAAATTGTCTATTTCTAGTAAAATTAAATGAATGCTTGTAGTGAGCAACATCGAACTATGGACAATTTGTTAACTAAGGCTGTTTCTGAAGTAATATCTAGTGAACACCTTGAACGCCAGTTAAAATCTGGTAAAAAACTGCGAGTTAAATTAGGAATTGATCCTACCTCTCCAGAACTTCATTTGGGGCATTTAGTGCCTTTGTTAAAGTTAAAACAGTTTCAAGACGCTGGCCACAAAGCAGTTTTAATTATTGGTGATTTTACAGCGATGATCGGTGATCCATCCGGAAGATCTGAAACTCGCAAGCCTCTTACAGAAGCGCAGATAAAAAATAATTTTAAGACTTATTTAAAACAAGCTGAAAAAGTATTAGACATTAAAAAAATTGAAGTACGCTATAACAGCGAATGGTATAAAAAAGGAGGATTAAACTTGTTGCTTGAGCTTTCTGCAAAAGTTACTGTACCGCAAGTTTTAAAGCGTGATGACTTTGATAAGCGCTTAAAAGAAGGAGATGACCTTTCTGTTTTAGAAATACTATATCCAATATTACAGGGATATGATTCTGTAGCTGTTAAAGCCGACCTTGAAATTGGTGGAACAGATCAAAAGTTTAATTTATTAATGGGCAGAAGACTCCAGAGAATTTATGGTTATGCAGAACAAGATGTAATGATGTTGCCACTTTTAATTGGGACAGATGGTATTCGTAAGATGAGTAAAAGTTATGGTAATTTTATTGCGCTTGCTGACAAGCCAGAAGAGGTTTTTGGTAAAATCATGTCTATCCCAGATAATCTCATGGTAAATTATTTTGATATTTTTACGGTAGGTACGATGTCAGAAAACCTAAGCCCCTATGAGTCAAAGCAAATTCTTGCTTCCGAAATTGTTAAATTACTTCACGGCGAGAAATTTGCAGAAAAGGCTAAAGATAATTTTCAAAAAGTATTTTCAAAAAAGGAAGTTCCAGAGGATGTACCAACTATTGGTTTAGAAGTAGATGAAATAGATATTATTAGCCTTTTGATTCTTGCGGGTGTTTCTAGTAAAGGTGAAGCGCGGCGACTTATTACTCAAAAAGCAGTTGACGTTGGGAGTAATACAATCACAAACCCAAATGAAATTATAAACACAGAAGAACCTGCTATTTTAAAAGTTGGCAAAAAACGTTTTTTCCGCGTTGTCCACCTCTAATATATCGTAACCGGGTTACGATATATTTGCTAATCACGCTAGGTTTTGTATATTTATATTAGTTCATGAATAAAGAGGAGATTCTAGATGAGTCTCGGGAATTGGCTTGCTCATTGGATTAGGGGACCAAACACTTGGACGCCGGAAGATTTTTCATTGCATGAAATTACTGCTATCTTTGCTGGCGGATTAGGAGAGCCCAGACGGTCACTGAATGCTATGCGCGCGCTTCTCTTGCAAGAATATAATATTGGCTCAATAGTTGGATCTACTTATACAGTCTTAGATTTACCGCCATATCCCTACGAGAAAGCTGAAAATGTTGGTAGAGCATTATATTTAAATACCAAAAGACATCTTGAAGAAAATGAGGAGAGCCGCATTATAATAATTGGTCATAGTTTGGGCGGCATTTTTGCTTTACAGACAGTACAACGACTTATCAGAGAGGGGTATGGAGATCGTGTCCACAAGATATTCTTGCTTGGCGCTCCACTTTATGGCGTGGATCCTAAAGTATTTTTATTAAATAATTTTTTAATACGAGATACTATTAAACCATTGCTTGATATTGCAAACCGCGAGCTTGCTGAGCTTACTAGCATTTTCCTTCACGATATTCCACGCGAAAAAATTGTTACTATTTACAGTGAAGGTGATATACTTGTGCATCGCTCACAGGCAACGATTAGTGGAGCAACGAACATTAGTGTGGGCTCTGGACATTTGCTAATGATAGCGTGCCCACATGTTGCTAAAATAATACATAGTCATTTATAGAAAAGTTAAGCCTCTTTTAAAAGGGGCTTTTTAACATTAGGGATTATATAGTTCAAATTATTCCATCCCCAATTAACCACTACTCTTTTAACCTCGTCTTTGCGAGGAGGAACGACGAAGCAATCCAGATTTATCCCGTTATTTCCTGGATTGCCGCAGGCTTCGCCCTCGCAATGACAAAAGTCTTATAGGAAGCGGTTGATTAAGGATTGTATTTAAAACCCAACATTTTGGTGATGTTGGGCAATATTAGTTTGAACTTTATTTATTTGTTCTAGAAACAATGATTTTTGCTTCTTTAAGGAGGCTGATAATTCTTTCGCGTGGCATCAAAACTTCAATTTTAATTTTCTGTTCTTTTCCAAAATAAAAACGAGAAAGTTTTTTGTATTCAATTCGGATGCGTTCCTGGCCACCAATACCTTCATCATAAAAAACTATAATGGTATCAATCTTAAAATTATGATCAAGTAGAAATTCTAATTCCTTTGACAAAGTTTTGCCCGTCTTTATTAGGTCATCCATGAGAACGTATGGATAATCTGTAACAAGCCGGCCATGGAAATCAATCTCTGGCTTTTCGTCTGGACCGATTTTAATTGTTCCAATAGGGCAGGGAAGTAAACCCATTATGGCCCCAATGGCAAGAGTTCCAATGAAACCATAGCGATATTCCATTACTCTCTTAATCTCCGGATGTAATCTTTTTTGGTCTTCTTCATGATCCGGAAACCTTTTTCTTAAAGCTCTATTAAACATTCGCGCAACAGCCCTGCGAACGATTGGATCTAGGCAAATAATATCCTGTAGGGCAACTTTAATTTGAATTTCCTTATCAGTTTCGTAACTTGGCGTGAGAGTAATAGCTCTTGCTTCATAAAGATTATGAATGAGTTCAATGGGTATGAGTCTTACGAGTGGCATCTAAACCTCCTTTTGAATTGTTTTGGAGTAACTACTTTTCATATAACACCTAAAAATATTAGTTGTCAATTTCAATATAAAAACTGATTGGAAGCGACGAGCAGTTCAACTTTGGTGCTCATCTTTCGCTGTTTTTTTGTTTGAAAATTTTTTAATGTGATTTGTTGAGTCTTATAAGTTGAAAAAATCGTAGACTTGAAATAGCTTAGCGGCGTAAAGTCTCACCTTGAAGTATTTGGGCTAATTCTGCAAACGCATTTGAACGTAAATACTCTCCTAATGCTACCTTCGGGATTGTGCGTAATTCTTTTGCCGCTTCATATGCAGCACGAAAATCTGACTCTTGTTTGGTTATCTCGGCAACAGAAGCCAGCGCATCAAAGTGCTCGGAAGGATTTTTGCCACTTTTGCGAAGCAAATCAATATCGGCATCGCTTCGTGTAAATCGGGCAAATTCCATCAAAAGAGATTGTCTATCTGCGGCGATAGTGGCTTCTCGTGCTGTTTGAATATCTTCTGTTTTGCCAGTGATTTTTGCGAGTTTAATAAGCGCTCGTTCCTTAAAGTGAGTTGTTTGCTTGCCTTTAGTAACGATGTCATTGATTGAGGCGATTTCTTTCCTAGCGGTTGTAACGTCGTTTGGGTCACGAGTGGTCTTGGCAATTTGTAACCATTCTTCCCATGGTTGATAATCGCACTTAGTCGCGAGTGCACGAGCCGCTTCGATGTCTTCTGATGCTTGACTGGATTTATAGATTAAGAGATATGCTCTCAATTGATTTGTAGGACCTGGTTCTTGTTGTGCTTTTCCACGAGCCGCTTCGATTTGCCCTTTGGCTGCTAATACTTCCGTAACCACTAGCCTGGCTTCAATTTGATAATAACGACAAGGAATTTCTATTATTTGATCTGCAAGCTTTTGAATTTCTTCTAGCTCCCATTTATCAGATATTGCTTTCAGCACCTCAAAAAGTGCTTCAGAATATTGGTTTTCATCTAATATATTCGGCATAAGCTCAAGGGCTTTCTTAGGGTTTTCTTTTGCAAGACCCTTCACTATACTTAAAAAAGCATTTGAAACGTATTCAATATATTCTTCGTTAAGAGGAATTGTTTTCGCTTCGCGTTCCGCAGATTCTATATCTCCTTCCAAAACCATCGCTTTAATTAGCTCTATTTTGATCTGCCAAGTTTCTTCAGGAAAGCCAAGTTTTGATAATTCGCTCTCGGCATCGGTTATTAACTGTCCAAATAACTTCTTGCGGTAATCTTTTTCTGGACGATTAATTTCTCCTGCCGAACCATGCTCCAGAGATTCAAATTGGCCTAGTGATTTTGACATAAAATATGACTAATCTTGAAAATGGTCGGGCTGCTGGGAATCGAACCCAGACTTTATGCTCCCAAAGCATATATACTACCACTATACTACAGCCCGATATTTAATTGTGTCCCCACCAGGAATCGAACCTGGAGTTCCTCCTTAGAAGGGAGGCGTTATATCCGTTTAACTATGGGGACTTAGATTTGCCATAATATTTAAATTGTATGTGTGTTTTGCGTCTATGGCAATTAGCACAACGCACATCACATTTTTCAATTTCTGATTTTACGCTTTTCCATGAGTAATGTCCCGATAGCATGTTCGAAATAGGTTTAAATTTTATATCAGGATCTTTATGATCAAAATCTAAAACTATTGGATCATTTTCTCCACAATCTTTGCAATATTTATTAGACAGAAATTCTAATAAATTGATACGCACTTTAATTCTGTGTTTCTTTTGTGCTCTATATAAATCATCCCTATTTTTATAAGGCATCACAGGGATTGTATCATATGGTTCTAACCCTGTCTAATAGATAACGTTAGATTGTTATTTATAGAACAACGTATTGATAAATTATGAAAATTTCATATAATAGTGAAATGCCGCGGTAGCTCAGTGGTGGAGCGCTGCCCTGAAGAGGCAGGCGTCGGGTGTTCGATTCACCCCCGCGGCACATATTAGATTAGCTTATTATTAATTTTTTAAAGGGGGTGAATCGTAGAAGGGGCCGGGAAACTAGTTTTCCGATGGAGGAAGTTTTCGAAACCGTGGGTTTCGAAGGAGTCCACCAAAGAGAGGACGACATGAACCCCCGCGGCACATGTTATTAAAAATATTTCATAGTTTTCGACATGCTTTTCGTGGAATGAGATTCGCTTATATCCACGATAAAAGCTTTAAAATAGAAGTGTGGGCAACGCCACTTGTCGTTTTTTTTGCCTGGTATTTTTGGCCTCTTACTTCAACTGAAGTTTTATTCTTAGCACTTGGCGTTTCTCTTATTTATATTACGGAACTTGTGAATACTGCTTTTGAACGAGCGCTTGAAAAAATACATCCAGAGCGCCATGAGCTTATTGGCAAAAGTAAAGATATTGCCTCGTCTGCAGTTTTAGTTGCAGTGTTTTATACTGCCCTTGTGATTCTTGTGATTTTGCTTTCGCACTTTGGCATGTTACCGTAATTAAAGCTTTTCAAAAAAATATATAAGGAGTTAGTGCGATGCCATTTAGCTTGACAGAATCTGCCAGCAAAAGGGTTAAAGAAACCTTAATTAAACAAAATCATTGGTACATTAGGATTAAAGTTGTTCTTGGTGGTTGTTCTGGTCTTAATTATGTAATTGAATTTGCGGATGCAGTTGATGAAAAAATGGATGCATGTATAAATCTTCCAGATGATATATATTTCGGAGTTGCTATTGTGATTGATAAGAAAAGCCTCATATATCTTGCTGATGTAACGCTAGATTATGTAGCAGGTCTTACATCTAGCAGTTTCAAATTTATTAATCCCAAGGCGACTCATACTTGTGGTTGTGGTGAATCTTTTTCGGTTTAGTGTTTTTTTTAAGCTAGCTATAGCGCTAGCTTTTTTTATCCCGCTATTGCTATTTTTTATATTATGTTGTATAAAGCTAACAGCAAATAATGAGAGGATAAGGAGTACTTCGAAATGCCGCTGCATGACTCCAAATTATCAGATAGAACAATCTTGGCATTGTTTAGTCTATCAGGTAATAGCCTTATTACGCCTGACGCTACAATACCACAAGTATACTTTGATCGCCTAAGGGCATCTTGCACAGATAAACCCGAGATGGGACTAGTGCTTGCTGTGCTTGCGGAGGCTCTAGATTCTTACCGTAACGCGTTGATTAGGCAAAATGATTACACTTTATCAGAAGAGGCTCGAGTGAAAGCCACGAAAATAATTCGAGAGGATGAGAGATGGTTTAGAAGTAAGAGATACGACTGGCTTTTCAGTTTCGAAAGTATTTGTGATTTATTTGATTTTGATTCAAGCTCGCTTCGTAAGGGCATTGCAAAATACAAGGAAATTTTATTTATAAGCAAAAGAACAAAAATTACGCCTGGCATTGGTTTTCGCGATAAGCATAGCAGA
>JAUXUB010000062.1 GCA_030680955.1 bacterium
TTTGTTGCGCTATTTAAAACTGGCCCGGTGCTTCCAGATAAAACCGCCGTAGTAATATTATTCCCCTCATCTGACTCAGCTATAACACCAGCTGGGTCTGCTGTGGCAGTTACAGTATAGGTATTATTTGGATTCATTTGCCACATTGAATAATCCCATGCGTTTGATGAACACGCTCCAGATACCAAACTAACAGACAGAAAAGAAAAAGTTTGAGTTATATTATTTGCTACTATTTTAACAGGAGAGTCTGAAACGGTTGCATTTCCATAATTACAAAGCTCGACTTTAATACCATTTTGAATCGTAGCGCTTGAGAATCTTGAAATTGATGTAATTTTTAGATCGGGCAAAGCGATAGTCGTAGTGCCAGATGAAATCGTAAACGGCGCATCGCTGTCATCAGTAGTATCAAAACCAGATTGTGGATCTTGAACATCAAGCCCTATGCGTAAAAAATAATTATTTCCTGGAACAATAGTTGAAGGAATCGTCCATGTTGTAATACCATTATTCTCTTTGTTTAATTCCCCAATTCGTTGTACGAAATTATAATCATTACCACCAGGGATAGTATTACTTCTATATAAATACAAATTCACCACACTTGCCCGATAATTCGTATTCGTCCATCTAATAGTTGACGTAGTGCCTTGAGTAAATCGCTCTCCCCCATTTGGAGAAGTTAATGTAATTGAAGGTCGTGTAGAAGTTGCCGTACCTCCAATTATATTTACAGTTATATTTGATAGCGCTGAATTACCATAATTATCGGAAACTGTGAAAGTTATCTTGTATGTACCAGCTGGCGCATAAAAATGTGTAAAGTCAACCTGTTGCGCGGTCGTTTGCGTAATTTGCCATGGTGTTAAACTTGGTAACGTACCATACATACCATCACCCCACGAGACTTGATAATTCAATATACTATTTTCAGGATCATGCGCTCTAATAGTCCACGTACCCTGCTGAGAAACATTTAAAGTAGTAGGCCCACTTACACCATCAATAACTGGTGGGCGATTTATAGAAGTACCACTTACAATACTAAACGGCACGTTGCTAGAATCACAAACGCCGGTGCCAGAACTACAAACCTGAACTGCGTAAAGGCCATCTGGCGCAGTTACTTCACCATTTCCTAACGCACCCATATATCTAACGTTTCCAACCCGCCAATAATAATTAGAACCATATACGCCATTTACAATTATATATGGCGGCATGCTCGGCATCGTAGAGCAACTTGCTCCTGATGGACATGGAACATTATACGGGGCTAATTTAATGTCATAAGTTTTTAAAGGACTATAACAAAGTACGCCAGATGCACACGGCGGAACAGACAAATCTTGCCAACTAATCATCGATGTCGTGCCTTTTGTCCACGTTTCTCCATTATTTGGCGAAAGGAGAGTTATTGAAGATTGAGTAGATGTCGAAGTGCTGCCACTAGAAATAGTAAACGGCGCATTACTCAAATCCGATATTTTATTTGATGAATTTCCGCTCGGATAAGAAACTTTAATAAAATATACGTTTCCACTTACACTCCCAGTTCCGAAAATACTTGTAAGATTAATATCCTCTGAACCATCGTTGGTAGTATTTAAATAATTGTATGCAACTTCACCTGCAGACATAAGTTGAATATCTACTTTTTCCTCACCAGAAATATTAGAGTTCCATCGAACCGGCAAAACACCATTGGTACTAAAAGTTTCTCCGCCATTAGGATAAGTAACAGCAATATATGGCGAAGCTGGTACTGGTGGTGGAACTGGAATTACATTACCACACCCATACAACTGATTTAATTTTCTTCGAGTTGAGGGACCGACATAACCAGTTCCATAACAAACACCTTCAGCAGTACAAAGACCTGCAGGAACAAGAATTTCATCTTTGTATTTTTGCTGAAAACCAGTAACGGCAGCAGCTGTTGCTTCTTTATAAGTAGCAAGTGGTTCACCATTTCTCATATCAGCAGTAAAACCTTCCATCAAAAGGATCTTTTGCAAAGATCTAACATCTTCACCAATGCGCCCCATTCCTAAATTCCTTTTAAAGTCGTAGCACCATGGCGCTGTACCACCCCCTTGTTGCGCCTGCAATTGCGCTTGAAGTTGCGCAACCTGCGCCATTAATGAATTAATCAATGCCTGAAGATCTGCGATACTTGTTGCACCTGCTAACATCGGCATAAGCATGCTTGCGACGAGTGTTCCTACTAATATGTATTTTTTCATCCCATTAGAGACAGGCCCCGTTAGAAATTTTACATACATGTAAAAATTAATTTGACGAGAGCGCTGTTATTAATAATATTTAGTATTACTGTAGTAAATAAATTTCGTACGGGGCAGGTCGCGGTCTTTTATAACCGAACACTGTCTAATTAATAATAACTAACTATTTTACAATTTCCCGCATAGATAATCTTTGCGACCGCGGTCTCTAACGGGATTTATAATCATAATTTTCACTTAACGATCGTTATAAAATTTTTCGACTTAATTTTAATAATTTTGTATTTTAATTCAAAAAAAACTTGCCAATTTCGACTTTTCATAATTTTAATTTTTGATATTTAATCTTTAATATATTCTTAATAATACTCCCCTTTGCTTGTTTAACCAAATGTGGATAATTAGTTGCGAAAAACTAATACTAAGGGGGACCAATATTACGACATCCGACTACCGGGAATAAAAAACTCTAATACCTACTCATCCGGTAACCAAGACATGGGGAAAATAATATTTGGGTTACCAGATGAAGGGAATAAAACAACAATATTCTCCGCCAGAGGTGAATCCGCTTCTGGCGGAGGGTAGTCGGATGTCCGAAAACTCAAAATCTAGATTTACTTGTCAATTAAACAACCGCGCAATTGACCAGTAAATTAACATAAAAAAGTAGAATTCTAAACAAAACTATCTAACTTCTGCGTTAAATTGTTTATTTGTTTCTTCAATTATTTTGTTTTGAATTGGTTCAATTTCTTCGGTGCGAAGTGTCCGCTCATTAGACCTATAAGAAATTCTATAAGTGTAACTTATTTTTTCTTTGCCAAACTTTTCTGCATTTTCATATTTATCTAGGAGTTTTACTTCTTCTACCAAATCTCCACCGATGTCTCTTATGATGTCAAAATAATTATTCGGAATAAATGTATCTGAAACAATAAACGAAATATCTCTTGTAATTCCAGGAAACTTACTCACCTCTTTAAATTTATTACCAAGTTTAAGTTGACTCTTCACCCGTGGATCTTCTGACCAAAGTAATCTAATATCTGGCAATTCCATACTAATAATAGCGAGACGCTCCAGTCCAAATCCAAATGCCCAGCCATTGTAAGCTTCTGGATCTACTCCTAATTTTTTAAGCACACTCCCCTTTACTACGCCACTTCCTAAAACTTCTATCCATTTATTATCCTCGCCCTCCGACTTGTCCGACAAAGCCTTGGCGTCGGCGGAAGCCTTGGCGAAGGAGGGTTTTTCTATTTCCATTTCTAAACTAGGATCAGTATACGGAAATTTGTCTGGATTAAAGCGATACTTTACCTTATCGCCAAAAACTGCTTTTGCAATATCAACCAGCACATTTTGTAAATCTTCTGTAGTAATAACTTTTTCGCTTTTTTTACATAAATACCAGCCATCCATCTGATGAAACACATTCATATGATGTCTATCTATTTCATCTTTGCGGTAAACTTTTCCGTACGAAAGCGAACCAACCGGCAATCCTTGTGCAATCTTTTTCTTAATTTCGTCTTGCGCCAAATAGTAGTGCCACATTACAGTAGTGTGCGTGCGCAAAATATTATTATCATCTAAATAATATGTATCAGATTTTGACCTAGCCGGATGATCTTTTGGAAAATCGAACAAATCAAAGCTAATGTCAGCCGGCACTATCTCTGGAACATGGATTTCATCAAAACTAGCAAAACTTGGCAAACTTAAAATACGCTCCGCAAGTTCGTGTATCGGGCTTCCGTGAACCCTTGAGAGATCCGGCATAGAAAGAAATCTAACCAACCTCTTACTATCTGCGTCAATATTTTTAGCTAGAGTTTCCCTAAATTCTATTTCTTTTGGAGATGTGATATCAAATTTCATATGTTTAGATTTAGGTGTTTTTTAAATATAAACCTATAATACAAAAAGTTTTCACTTTTTACAAATTAAACAAATCTTCTATATATTAGTTCCAATGTTCTTGAGAACATTGGAACTAATAATTTTATAAAATGTACCTACATTTAAAAAAGACGAAAATAAAAAAACCTTGCAAATGCAAGGCTTATTCTTTAGACCTTTTACATAATAATCTTTCTGCAACAAATCCGCTATTTTGGCTACGGCTGCGCAGAAATTTCTTGAAGTATATTCTATATACATCTTCAAAATTTTTGCTTTGCCTCGCTTAAAATATCAAATTTTTTGCCACGAAAGCTATCATGCAAAAGGTCTATTTGTGTAATTCAGTATCAATTTCAATATATTTTTTTATGAATATCCACGTCTCTTCTTTGAGTAATTTATATTCTCGAAACTCACTTTTCCGATGCGTGAAGTAACTAAAAATATCTGATACCAATTCGTAAATTCTTGGCTCTCTAATTCCCTTGTAAATGTTTATAGCTCTACCAGATCCACCATTATATGCGGCAGCAAGCACATAGCCATATCGTTTTGGTTCGTTTACAAATTTTCCTTTAAAGTCAGATGGCATATAGGCAAGCTTGTCGTCGAGCACCAAATACGCAACTTTAGTCGCTTGAGAATGACTACCACAAGAACCAATTACAGGATCTATTGGTAATTTAGCATTTGGATAAAGTTGCAACACACCTGGCGCTAACTTACCCTTTTTGCCTTTGACTCCACCATAAGTTGTGCGCATTATTTGCATCAGGCAAAGTGCCCCCGCGCTACTTTTGGCATAATTAAAAGTTTTCTCTCTGTTTAGCGCAAGCTGGGTTAGCACCTTATTCATCATGTAAACATCGCCCTTGTCTTCGTATTCACCGTGGTCCATATGCTCAATAAGTGCCAAATTGAAAATTATTCTTTCTGATATAACATCAGCAACGAGCGACCCACGCACCGCGCGAGACAATACAAATTGCTTTTTTAATTCATCTAGAGCATTTAGAATTGCAGTCTTTAGATATTTATTTCCAAAATCCACAACTTCCTTTTGCGCTAAATAATCTGTATATGGTGAATAGACCATAGTTTCATGTCCTTTTTCTCTAATATAATTCCAACCAAGAAATGGATAAACTTTCCCATCTTTTGCAATCTGAAATTCGGCATTAATTCCATTACCACCTATTTTATAAACCAAATAATCTGGCGGTCTAACATTAGAGACATCCACCACTTTTTCTATTTTCCTATTTATTACTACATCTCTTTCAAGTGATACATCTGCTCGAATAATTAAAATGGTTTTTGTTTCGGTATCGTATATTGCAAGTGGCACATCTCTGCCGTAAACTTTTTTATTACGAGAAATTAAATATGGTTTTTCTTTTGCGAGCATTTCCTGCGCCTTATATACCAAATTTAAAATTTGCGGGGTTTCATCAGAATGAGCTAATTTGATAAGCGTAAAAAATAAAATAAGAACGAAACTCAATATTTTTTGATACATCTTTATACCTCATACATTCAAATAACTTATATCTTTATACAGAAAGTCTTGCTTTAGCGCAAGAAACCAATATAACGTAACCGGGTTACGTTATATTGGACTAATTAATTATGAGTCTTTCTTATATAAATAAAAAGGCGCCCTTTGATTGGGCGCTAATATTGCTATTATTTTTTTAAATTCTATATATAGATTTTAATTGTCGATTGTTGGTCAGTATTTTATCGTGTTGGATCAAAATCGTGCTTGTGAACATAATTTACCCAAGCATTTATGCCATCAGGAAATACTGGTGGTATTCTTCCTTTGTAGTATTCTTCCATAAAATATTTCACAATTGGAAGTGCTGTTTTACCACCAGCTTCACAATAATCTCTTTTCTTAGGATGAAGTGGCGAGCAACGTTGCTCAACATTTTTAATAGCGGATTCATCTCGTCCAGTTGCAAGCGGTGTTCTGTCATCCATTCCAACCCAAGCACAAGCAGTAATTCCGTCTAGTCCATAGGTAAATCCACAAAACCAAGCATCACGAAAATTATTAGTAGTTCCAGTTTTGCCGGCAATTTGAACTGGATAATCCACATCATTTAGACTTCGTGCTGTTCCACTTCTATATAGTACTGGGTGTCGGAGAAGCTCAACAATTGTTAGTGCTGACTCCGGTTCAATTACCGGATAAAGCCTCGGACTAAAAGTTATTATCTCTCCTAAGTTAGTATTAATTTGATTTACGATATGTGGAGTGGAATATACACCATAAAATGGAAAGGTGGCATATGCCGCAGCCAAGTTAAGAACTGTAACTTCTGCCGCACCAATTGCCGTGGTGGGATATAAGTTTTCTCCTATATCTAAACCGAGCCTATTTGCGAAATTTAAAACACTATTCATTCCAATGCGACGAGCTAGATGCATAGCTGCCATATTTTGAGACCTTGCGAATGCAACCCAGGCGGGTAGAGAACCATAAACGCGACCATCATAATTTGAAATATAGTGCCGTGGTCTACCCCGCCCCATTTTTACCGATATGGGTGAATCGGAAATTCGACAATCTCCTGTGCCAGGTCGCAAACAATCTATACGAAAAATATCTTCGCCTTTTTCAATCGCTGCACCATAAACGAATGGCTTGAAAGCAGAACCAGGTTGACGCAGTGCATCAACTGCGCGATTAAACGATGTGTAATTATTGTCTACTCCGCCAACCATAGCAAGGATTTCTCCAGTACCATTTTGCAGAACAACTAAAGCACTCTGAATTCCGTCTGCTCTACTTCTGAAAAATTTTCTGTCTTCATCATTAATAGATTCAGCAACGTGACTTAATTGACGCTTTTTAAAAATACCTAGACCAAAGCGAACAGCATCATTTCCAATGTGTTGCGCTTTATAATCGATAGTGCTTAAAACTTTTGCTCCATTTTCCCACTTAATTATGCGGGTTCCTTTGCTCCAAAGCTCTCGAAGGGTAAATTGCACAGCAGCTCCGGCTTCTTCTTTTTCTTTCTTGTGATGAATAAGTCTCAAGGGTTCTGCATAATAATCTTCTAATTTTTTAGAATCAATATAATTCCAATCTGCCATTATTTTTAGAACACCATTTCTCCGGCTCAACATTACTCTCTCATTCCTGTATGGTGAATATTTGTCTGGACTTCGGAAGAGCGCTGCGATAGTTGCCGCTTCAGCTGGAGTTAATTCATCTAATGTTTTTCCAAAGAAATAATTCGCGGCAGATAAAATTCCATACTGACCGTTACCGCAGTAACTAATATTTGCTACAACTTCAAATATTCTTTGTTTAGCCGCTAACTTTCCAGCCTTTGCGCTAAGTGTCTGCTCTAACCAGACCGACATTCTCATTTTGTTTACTTTACCAGCAAATTTGTCAAAATGAGAAATTTTACCCTGAATCTCTTTTTCGTGCTCGTTAGAAAGCAATGTTAATTCTATTGCTTGTTGCGCTAAAGTAGAAGCACCAGTTGCAAAGATCGGTTTAAATTTTCCTGTACGAGAATATCTTCTTAATGTTTCAATTCCGTTCTCTACAAAAGCTCTAGTGATTCCGCGATAATCTAAACCATCGTGAGTTAGAAATCTTTGGTCCTCTGCGGACATTATTGCATTTCGTACAAGTTCAGGTACCTCTTCGTATTTCACCCACTGCCGATACTCTGGAGTGCGGCGTGACCAATCTCCTATTCCAGGAAACTTAACCATACTTTCGCCATTGCGATATAAGATTTCAGTAACAAGCGGAGGTTTATAATTTACAAAATCATCAACAAGTTTCTCGTCAAAATCAAAATGCCAATAATTTATAAAGCCAAAAAAACAAATGCCAAATATTACTGGCGGAATAAGAATTAACGCCTTAATCCAAATGAGCAACTTAGATGTTTTACTAGTATTAATGAGGGGTTGTGCCTGCGGAAGTTTCAATCGAACCACCCTATTTCCTTATACTTCTTAAAAGTTCTGCTATATTAATAATCTTATTCGCCTAAACGGTCAACCCCGTTAGAGATAGGTCATCAAAGATGACCATAAACCAACTACTCTAATAGTAACTATGTCGGTTATCGTTTAATATTTTAATTTACATTTATTTAAGAAAGTTATCTCTAATGGGATTTAATTTCATAAATATATTTAATAATTAATTTATTTGACTATTCAACTTACAATAAGTGTAACATAATTTTATCCTTTCTTTTCAAGATGTGCTACGCGGCGTTCAAGAGATGCGAACTCATCATAGTCAACCTTACGTTTTAGATCGTGTTTAATTATTGCAATATCTTCTTTCATAATTCCAACATCGTCTTTAACCATATTTAAATCAACTTTGACTACATTTAATTCGACAGCAATTCTTCCGATCATTTCGGTGTGAGATTCAAGTGTATGTTCAATGCTGCCCAACCTTTTTTGGACGCCTCCATATTGTTCGGCGATGAGCTTCACATCATCATGGACTTTTTCAATCAACATTCCCAAACCAGTTCCCATTGCTTCCACATCCTTTTTAGTGGCAAATTGATCATCTAAATTTTTTAATTTATTATTTTTAATCATGATTAGATTATAACATATTTTTGTTTACTTGCCCACCTAAATTTCTGGCCCAGTGGCTCTGAATGGAGTCGAACCATTTTCTGAGCGTTACATGCCCACCCACCAAATCTTCTAGTGTCGACGGCAGGGATCGAACCTGCGACCTAGGGTTTATGAGTCCCTCGCTCTACCACTGAGCTACGCCGACATATTATTTGGTGGGTGGGTGAAAGTGCTCCGTTCTAACCGCTCCGACGTTAGTCTCCCTAAGTCGGAGCTCCGACCTCCAAGGAGCGTCGGAGTTGAACTACAGAGCCAGAAATTTGGGCGGGTGAAAGTCCCTCGCTCTAACCGCTGCCTGCCCCGCACCAATCTTTATTACAAATATATATTATCATAAAGCATAGCCGTAGGCGGACTTTGTCTCGCCGTAGGATTAGACTTCTTCCTGCCGTAGGCGGATTCCGAGCATAAAATTAAATATTAATATGGATATTATTCGAGATTTGGTGCGGGGAACTACAGAGGCATTGTTTACCTTAAAAAACATATTATCACAAAAAATAGTGGATTTCCAGTTATTAATTTGTATTTTTTCTAAGTATCCAAAACGAAATAAAACCAGTCGCGAAAAGCTGAATTATGGGACTAAGTCCAAGTCCAAAAATAATCGGCATGACCAGCAAATAAGACCATTCTCTAAATAAGTAAACGCCTTTAATTTCAATCCAAATGGCAATGCCAACTGTTGCGACAAAAAAATAAAGAGCTTCAGCTCTTGCGAACTTTTTAAACATTCTCTCCATCCAAAATATATCTTTCCAAATTAAAAAACCTATCAAAAGAATCGCGACTAAAAGACTGGCGTCAACCAAAGAAACTCTTGAAATTAACGCTAGATACTCTAGAGCACTGTAATCTTTAAAACTTTTTCCAGCATAACCCCAATATAAATAATAGGCGTGCCATGCTTCCCAGAAAAAATTTAAAAGATACACGACTACAAAATATTTAATTACAAAAATAATTTTGAGCATTTTAATTTAAAGTTTCTAATTTTGAATTTAGTTTTTATAAATTTTTGACGCGCGCTTGGCTACCGCCAAACGCATGCAAAGGATCAAAGTATCTAAGGGCCAAAGGATTAATAATTATAAAGGACCCAAAGATTTAAGATTCAGACTTGCGGAGACGGAAAACAAACGAGTACCTCGGAACCCACTCGTTCCTAGGCTCAGCCCAATCGTCGCTCAGCCACAACCCGCCATCGTTGCGTCCCAGACTGAAGACGCTCGGGCTGCCGCCGGAGCCGGTAATTTGCTTCATGCCCATATGAATCCATTCATTTAAGGGTTGGTTTTTGTATTTCAAGCGATAGTTTGGACCGGTGTCCGCTGGGCAAAGTTCCAATCCTAAAATTTGAGCACGTTCATAGATTTGATCAGTCGTCGCAATACTTTTGAATCCAAGATCAGCCACGGTGAGTCGAATAAGCGTAGCTTCTTCGGGTTTTTTTCCCGGCACAAATTCCCTATTCCTAAGCATTAATTTTGCGTAATCAGAAATCTTGATTCCTGCCGCTTCCAATTCTGATATTAGTTGATCGGCGGACTTACCACCTATCTCAATATTTTCTCTGTGGATTTTCTTATCGGGAAATGAAGTATAAACATGCTCAAGATTTTCCGGCAGTTTCTGGAATATGCCCGGTTCAAGCTGACCGACATAGGCACAGGTCTTTTCATTTATCTGGTTTGGTACGTAAGCGATCTGCTCTTTCGTGCATTCAAATATAATAAGCATATCCTCATCTAAGTTTCTATTTTTGCGGAGTTCTACGATACGAGGGTCTTTCTCATATCCAAATCCTTCAATTATGCCATTGATTTCGTAAAGTATAACAAGATCGTCCTTAGTAAACGGTTCGTCATTCTCGCGCTTTTTATAAAGTGCAGTAACCATTTTCATATCCTCACTTTTCTTGCGATATGAATCTGCTTCTACGCCAAACTTTTGAAGTTTTTTGTCTAATACCTCTTGAAACATAGGCTCAACGTCTTGATGTGGTAAGAGACCGCGAATTTGGCCAATTTGATTTCCAGTCATTTGGATTGCGAGGCGCGGTTGGGTCGGCGCTCCACTTTCATCATTGGTATAGTAAACATAAAAATCTCCTTGTTTGTTATAACTATGCGCTGTTGCCTTGCCTTCTATACACCATCCAGCGCCACCAGTTTTGCCTTCTATTGATTGCCAAAGTTTGTCGGCATCAGTTGGATTATTGGCTTCGTACTTTATCCACTGCCCTTGTATTTCTTCCTTGTTTTCTATTTTGGAGGCCAGTGAGCCTGCGATAAATTCGGCGTACAGATTTGGAAATCTCTTAGTAAAATTTTCTCGTATTTCCGGATCTTTCAGATTCTTGTTATCGGTTTTAACCTTTTCGTAAATATCAAGTATTTTTGCGAGTGCAGCACGATTTATATCCGGAAAACGGGCTACGGTTGATTCGGTGCGAGATTTGAATTTGCCAAGCTCTTTATCAAATTGCGAGAGTTTGATTACTTGATTCCAAACATAGAATTTAAACCAAGGTGGATAGGCTACGTCTTCTTCGGTCAGATAATCCATCCATGCGTCAAGAGACACTTTTTGGTCTTCTATTGCAACATCTATCATTTGTCCGCGGACGTTTTCTGGGATTTCATCCACGGCTTGTCCACGCTCACGGGCAATGCGTTTTTGAAGTTCGAAGTAGCTCTCGGGAAAATTATCACGCTTTATGATGATAGCGTCATATATTTTACCCCGAAACATTTCGAGGTTCCGTTCGCGCTTTCGCTCGTCTGGATTCAAAAAGATTTTCTCTAGTCGATCCATATAGGCCTCTATACGCTCGCCGGGTTCATTTGGCACTTTTTCACCTGCTTGGCTCGCCGAAGCATTGCGAAGGCGGCTCTGCCGTTCTTTGCGCTCGACGGCACGATTTACCTCTTCAGATGTCTGAAGTTCTGGATATTTGATATGTAAGGGATCTTTTTCCATACCATTACTTTAGCAAAAAATCATTTTTAATAAAAGTGAGGTTTTAAATGAAAATAAATTTTTGATATAATGATTTCAGATCGGTTACATTGAGCGGTGACTGCTTGTCCGCCGAAGCCCTCGCCTTGCCGAAGCCCGGCGAAGCGCAGGTCGGCAAAAGCGGAGCTTTTCAAGACCTTTTCGGCTCATGTAAATTGAGAACGCGGACGGCCACGGTTTTCCGCGGAGTATTCGCATGGCAGTCAATAAAAAAGAAAATACTTGGTGCGACGCGTCGGTTGATTCTCGATCACACATACAATACAATCCAATCTCTTGCGCTTCGCGCACTAGCTGGATGGTGTCACAGATGACACATCGCACAATACCGACTCCGACGGCAACCCGAACGTCTTCAAACTGGAACACAACGATGACGGTTTGTGGCTGAACGACAATTGGGCTAAGCCTAGGAACGAGTGGAATCCGAGGAACTCGTTTGTATTCCGTCTCCGAAACTGTTTTCTTTCCGCGATTTTACACGTCGCGGTTTTTCTTTTCTGGATTTGCCAGATTTTTCTTCCAGCCACCGAACATCTTCCCGACTTCTCCGAGCTTCAAAGCTACGTCCTCACATTGTTTGTTGGATATAAGTTTTCCTTCCCAAGCTACGGAGATGAGAAATTTGAGGGTATCTAAAATCAAAATGCATTCAGAAATCTTTTCCGCTTTCTTTTCTTTTTCGGTAAAATAAGTGATATACGCGAGTTCGAGCAAATCTAGAAATTTATTTTCAATACGAGAGCCTATAGTATATCTGGCTCCTTTAGGAATATGAGGAACAATATTAACCCAAATCAAATATCCCTCTTTGATTCTACTCAAAATGGAGGCGGAATCGAGAAAGAGAGAAGAATGCGGCGAAGTCATATGTACTATGATATCATTTCCATAGATAATTTGCTCGCCGCATGGCGTGAATTTCTCCGC
>JAUXUB010000076.1 GCA_030680955.1 bacterium
ATAGATTGCTTCGGGATGACCCTCGCAAAGACAGAAGAAAAACTGCGCAAAATGGTAAATATTAAAAATCTCTTACTCCAGCTTCAAAGAAAGTACCTTAGACGTTCCGTCATCTCCCATTGTAATGCCGTAAAGTACCTGCGCCGCTTCCATTGTTGCTCTATTGTGGCTTACAAGTACAAACTGCGTTTTTTTACCCAATTCTTTTAACATTTCAGCGAAACGCCTTGCATTTCTCTCATCCAGTGCTGCATCCATTTCATCAAGCACTAAAAACGGGGGTGGTGAAACGGCGGCAAGAGCAAAAAGTACCGCAATCGAAACTAAGCTCCTCTCTCCACCAGATAACATTTCTAATCCAGTAATTCTTTTGCGAGGAATAGAAACTTCAACATCAATTCCTGGTTGCTCCGGCACAACATCCTCATCTTCTTTTTCTTGAGTACCAATTCCCACCAAGCCTTCGTCTTCTTCTTTTTTGTTTTTTATATTTGAGATTTGAGATTTGAGATTTAATATTGCCCTTCCTCCCCCAAACATTAATTCAAAATATTTTGTGAACTCCACATTTATTTTCTTTAACGCGCTTTCAAATTCGGTGCTGATTTTTGTCTCAAGTTCAGCTTTAAGATTAGTGAGATCGTTATATGCTTTTTTTAAATCTTCGGCTTGCACAGTTAAAAATTGATGCCTATCTTCGGTATCTTTTGCTTCCTTAATTAACGCTTCATCTACTTCACCCATCGAAGCAAGTTCACCTCGCAATCGCATTATATTTCGCTCGTGCGAAATGCGGTTAAAATCTGCGGGAATGGCAATTATGGTACCTGTAATATCACTCCAATTTACCCTAGCAATTTGAACTTGTTCTTCTAAATCTTGAAGTTTAAGTCGTGCGCGCTCTTCGTCAAAAAGAAGCTTATTTTGATAGTTTTCTAGTTCTTTTATAGCGTCTTTTTTAGCTTGATAGCGAAAAATTGCTTCTTTAAATTCACCACTTTTTGATTCAATAAGACCAGAAACTTCTCGCTCTTTATTTTTTAATTTATCTTGAGCGAGCGACACAGTAGCTAATTCTACAGAATATTTTTTGTGATATCCTTCTGCCTCCGCAAGCGTCATTCCAGTTCTTTTTTTAGTTCGGAAAATTCCTTTTATTTCTTCCGTAAGATTTATAACTTCTCTTTTTATGGTTTCAAAATCTGCAGAAAGCAATCCATCTAATTGTAATTTTAGACGTTTCAAAAACGGCACGGCAAGACCAATGTCTATCTCATCTTGCGATTCAAAATCACGTTCACGCAAAAATTCTATTTGAGCTTCCAATCTTCCAATTTCTTTTTCTAGTTTAGATTTTTGAATGTCATAAACAGTTCTTCCCTCTTGAAGTTCTTTGAGTTCTCTATGATGTCCACTTCCAGTCCCTTCGGTTTTGTCTACATTTTTTTGAAGATTGGCTAGGTGCTTTTCTTCTTCTGTAATTTGTAGAGCTATGCGAATACTCTCTGGTTTTAATGATACAAGTTCAGCTTGTATTTCGGAAAAACGTGAACCGTAAAAAATTGATTCAAACTTCTTAAGTTCTTCCTCTAATTCACTCCGCTTCTCCCAACGAGATGTTTGGCGTTTTAGCGCGCGCAAGTGTGGTGCAATTTCTCTTATTAAAACTTCTGCTTTTTCTAAATTAATTGAAGTGTTTTTTAATTTTCTTTCTGCTTCCGATTTTTTGAGCTGATACTCACGCAAACCTAAAATTTCTTCAATCATCTCACGACGTTCTAGTGGAGTTGCCCGCAAAAACATATCGCTCTCACCCTGACCTATCACAACTAAACCACGAACACCGAGACGAGCCCTTGCAAAAAAATCTACTAAATCTTTAAGGCGAACTTCTGCTTGATTTATAAAATAGCGTGAGTTCCCCCCTCTATCTACTTCACGAGTTACAACAACTTCGGAATATTCTACGGGAAAAATTTGAGAACGATTGTCTAAATAAATACTGGCTTGAGCCAGACCAACGCGCGGTTTTTTTGGAGTTCCTGCGAAAATTAAATCTCCAACTTTTTCACCTCGTAAATGTTTGGCATCGCGCTCACCTAAAAGCCATCTAAGAGCATCTATGATATTCGATTTTCCTGAACCATTAGGCCCAACTACGGCAGTAATTCCTGGAGAAAATTCTAACGTAGTTTTGTTAGCAAACGATTTAAAGCCCGTTAATTCTAGTTTTTTTAGCATAATATAAAGAAAAGGATTTTAGAATTTACAATGCTCAATTTACATTTAATTATCAATGACTTTACCCTCCTAAATTTTGTTTTGCAAAACTTTGGAGGGTAAATTTTTAAATGCTTGGAAATTAAAACATTAAATGAAAATTATAAATTGAATATTGATAATTATCTCTAGCGTTTCTCGCTCTCCAGCGCGGCTTTTGCCGCATTCAACTCCGCTTCTTGTTTAGACATTCCTTCACCTTCGGCGACGAGCGAATTTCCAATATAAACTCCCGAGCGAAACATTTTTTTGTGATCTGGCCCAGTCTCACCTAATACTTTGTAAATTGGTGTTACCTTATCGCGCTCTTGAACAATTTCTTGAAATAAACTTTTAGGATCTTTAAAAGATCCTTCCGAGACAATTTCATCAAGATGGGAAAGAATAAATAGTTTTATAAAAGATTGCGAAACTTCATATCCACCATCTAAATAAATTGCTCCAATCAAACTTTCAATCGCATTTGCTAAAATAACGTCGCGTGCTTTTTCTGAATCTTTAGCCTCACCTCGCGATAAAAATATATAATCATATAAATCAAACTCGTGAGTCACCTTAGACAAAAATTGATAATTAACAAGTGCGGCACGGAGTAGTGTAAGCTTTCCCTCATCAAAATCTGGAAATCTTTTATAAAGTTCTTCTGTTACTACCAATTCTAAAACAGCGTCTCCCAAATACTCAAGTCGTTCATTGTGTGGAACTCCCCAAGACGGATTTTCGTTTAAATAAGAGCGGTGAGTAAGAGCCTCCTTAAGTAAATCAATATTTTTAAATTTTGTACTAATCTTTTCTTGTAACTTTGATAAATCCTTTTGCATTGATAAATAATTCGCAATTTACAATTTACAATTTTTATTTAATTTCTAAATGCGCCAATTTCCAAACATTTGAAAATTTACCCTCCAAAGTTTTGCAAAGCAAAATTTAGGAGGGTAAAGTCCTTGATAATTAAATGTAAATTGAGAACTGAAAATTGAAAATTTGTTTGTAAGTCTTAGTAAATATTATTTAGCTGCCGCTGCATTTCTCTGTGCTTCTAGTTCTCTATAAACAGTGCCCAATACTCCATTAATAAATCTTCCAGAATTTGGTCCACCAAAATTTTTTGCCATTTCAATCGATTCATTAATCGCAACTTTGGGTGGTACTTCTTCCGGATTTTGATACAAGAGCTCCCAAAGTCCAATGCGCAATATATTACGATCAGTAGTTGATATTTGTTTAATTGGCCACTCTGGCGCAACTTTGGTGATTATTAAATCAAGTTCCGAAATCTTCTCTGCTACTCCATGAACAATACGCCAAACAAAATCTGGCTCATCGATGCCCGGTGCAAATTCGTTCATATTCCTTTCTACGATTAGGTCTAGCTGTGGTTTTTGTTCATAAAAATCCCACTCATAGAGCGATTGTAGAACGACTGATCTAGCTAAATGTCGAGTTGCCATAACTAAAGAACAATCTCTAAGCTCTAATTTCTAATCTCTAAACAATTTCAAATTTCAAAACTCGCCGCTTGAAACATTTTAGAATTTTGGGTTTTATGATTTTGAGTTTGTTTAGGATTTAGAGATCATTTGCCGCACTGTGAGCAAAGCCTATGTGGTAATTTCGGTCCATTACAATTTTTACACACCAAAAGAATACGCTTTTTTAACGCTAAATGAGACCTTCTTCGGCCAACCTTACCTTTTGTATGATGTTTTACTGGTACACCTCCCATAAGAAAAGCTGATAGCTTATAGTTAATAGCTTATAGTATAAAGAACGCTATTTATTACTCATATTTACTATAAATTTACGACCTCAAACTTTCTTTGATAATACCTGTTATTTATAAATAAATCAAGTGTTTTAACCTACGGATTTAAATATTTACCATTTTGCACCTTTTTTCTTCTGTCTTTGCGAGGGTCGTCCCGAAGCAATCTATTCGGATTGGATTACCACGCTTCGCTCGCAATGACGAGAAGAATTACTATAATGCAGTTCAAACTTGAATGTAGGGCCCACTGTTTAGCTTAATAACTTTAAGAGCTAAAAGGCGCCATAAAAAAATCGCCAAAGCACAAAATGCTCTGGCGAATAGGTGAAACATATTCTACTATTTTAATTATTCTTAAAAATCAGGTTTTAAACTTTACTTTCTCCCACTATTAATCAGCGCAAATTCAGAGTACATTATTGCCGCAACAATTGTAATCGCCACTTCGCTAGAACTTTGTACTTTGCCAACTAAAAGATTGCATACTCCTGTCTCTATCAAAGCCTTCTTAGCGAGATTTATTGCCTCCACCACATTCTGGTAAACTATTTCCTTTTCGCGAATCTTCTCTTCAACTTCTTCCATATCAGCTTCTTCCTTAGGATCGGACATTTTTACATCTCCTTTCATTGCTAGTGAGATTATTAACTATTGTTAAATAAATGTCAATCTATGTTTCTTACAGATTCAGTAATTAAAAATTAAAATGTTATACTCAGTTCATGAGAAAATCAATTACTCAAAAAGATGAGATGGGTTGCGGAGTTGCATGTTTAGCGTTTAATTTAAATTGTTCATACAATAAAGCATTGCAATTACTTAAGGGCGACAGGAAAAAAGCGAAAAATTACGGATTCTTTTGCAAAGATATAGTTGCGGGACTTCACAGAAGTGGGGAAAATTATCAATTTAAATATATTAAAACAAAAATTAGGAACCAAATTTATCAAAACCAAACGATAGTTTTTATAAAAAGATCTAAAAAATATCCCGTCGGTCATTATCTTTGTCGCTATGAAAATCTATGGATGGACCCCTGGATAAACTTACCGAAAGATAAAAACATAAAAAACGCTAAGTCTGGTTTTCGAAAACGTTTGCCTGGTCACCCAATATATATGATTCAATTTATCCCATGATAATTGCATTCGCAAATTTTAAAATACCCATTTTGTTGAGTATTTTTATAATTATTAGTTCTTAAGTTCTCAAGAACTTGAGAACTAATAATAACTGGAAAAGTAGCAACCTATTTAAAAACCCACCAGGGCAACAAAGTCTTGGTGGGTAAAGGGAAATTTTAAAATCTATTTTAAATCGTCGTAGATTTTAACGGCAACCCAAGTAACTGACAATGTTCTTGCTGCTTCATAATAACCATCATAATTTTTGTAAGCGGGATCTGTGGGTGGATATCCGAAACACTCAACAATTGATTGATCAGCAAGAATCAATGCTTTATTCATACGATCCAAAACTAATTTTTCCTTATCATTAGGCAAAAATTCACTTGCTCGATTAGTATTTTTTACCCTATCTTCATCTACTCCCTGTCCCACAACCATTGTTTTTCTCCTTATGTTTCTAATTTGTTTCTATAATAGAACTACATAAATGTCAATCGATGTTTTTCGCTAGGCCCAAAACGCCTAACGGCAGCCATATGTTTTTTTGTGCCATATCCTTTATGAATATCAAATCTATACTTTGGATATTTTTTATGGAGTCGAACCATCAACCTATCCCGAGTTACTTTCGCGACAATTGACGCTAAAGAAATTGCCTTAATCTTTTCGTCACCGCGTACCACTGTAACAAGTGAAAGGTTACAAGTAACAAGTTTTTTGGGAATAGGTCTAATAAACAAACCTCCATCAAGAAAAATCTTAATCTTTTTGCATGTTGCGTGTCGCTTGTTACATGTTACCAGTCGTGCCAAAGCACGACTAGCGGCCAAATTTGCAGCTTGTGAAATATTTATTCTGTCCACAACGCTAGGCTGAATGTGTGCAGTCGCATAAATAATTTTTTGATTATTTTTTAAATAAGTAAACCACTCTTCTCTTTGTTTAGAAGAAAGCTTTTTTGAATCACGTAGCGGAAGTTTATAGTTGGCAACTCCGACGCGACGGTCGGAGTCCCGACCCTTCCGATAGAATTTAATTGAAGGCGTCGGGATTTTTAGTTTACAGGAAGAAGGAATCGCTAAAGCAGTGACAGTAACCGGTCCCGCACTTGATCCCCGGCCAACTTCATCAATACCTATAATATATTTCGTCATACTTTATACAATTATAATGGAATTTACCTAACAAATAAAACAGTTGTTGCTATAATTCTATCTCCTAACTATAATAGGAATTATCATGAAATTTGTACACTTACACCCCGAACGATTAACTGCGTAAATCTTACGGGGCAAGTAATCTTTATTATGCCAAAATTTGTTCACTTACATAATCATAGCCACTATTCGTTATTAGACGGGCTTTCAAAAATTGATGACATGATCGCCCGCACTAAAGAACTGGGGATGGATTCGATAGCCATCACAGATCATGGAAATCTTTATGGAAGTATAGAATTTTATCAGAAGGCAAAGAAGGCAAAGATTAAGCCAATCTTGGGAATGGAGGCTTATCTCGCGCCAGGCAGTCGAAAAGATAAAGGTCAAGGACTCGCTGAATCAGAAAATGGAAATACTAAATCTTCTCCGAATGAATCTGTGTCCCGTGGCAGACCAGCGCAAAATGCACAAAATGAATCTCGTGGTAGACTCCCCTATTACCACTTAATATTACTCGCTGAAAATGAAACAGGTTGGAAAAATTTAATGAAGCTTGCCACGCGAGCATCACTTGAAGGTTTTTATTATAAACCGCGGGTAGATAAAGAAATACTTCGCGAACATCACGAAGGAATAATAGCACTCTCTGCTTGTATGACTGGTGAAATCTCAAGATTATTACTGGCAGATAAATTTACCGCGGCAGAAAATGCCGTAAATGAATACATAGATATTTTTGGACGCAATAATTTCTTTTTAGAAATTGGACATCATCCAGCTATTAAAGAACTTAAAAAAATAAATGAGGGGCTCATTGAACTTTCAAAAAAAACTGGCATTCCACTTTGCGCCACACAAGACAGTCATTATCTTTTAAAAGAAGATGCGCCATATCACGACATTTTACTTGCGGTGCAAACCGGAAATAAATTAACCGACGAAGATCGCCTTACATTAAAAGACGATGATTTTTCATTGCGTTCACCAGAAGAGATGGCTGAACTATTTAAAGACCATCCTGAAGCGATAGAGAGTACTGTAAAAATAGCCGAGCGATGTAATGTAGAACTAGAATTCGGGAAAATACGTCTCCCTTCATTTCCATTGCCCGAAGGAGTAAATCCAATGATTTATCTTAAAGAACTTATTCAAGAGAGGATAACAAATCGATATCCAAACGGCGCAACAGAAGAAGCTAATAATCGGATTGAATTTGAACTTGGAGTAATAGATAACATGAAGTTCGCCAATTATTTCTTGATTGTCCAAGATTTTATCAATTGGGCAAAAGAGCGAGGCATTGTTGTTGGTCCTGGAAGAGGCTCTGCCGCAGGAAGTCTGGTTTCTTATGTACTCGGAATAACCGACATTGATCCACTAAAATACGATTTACTTTTTGAACGTTTCTTAAATCCAGAGCGCATTCAAATGCCAGATATAGACATCGACTTTACTGATTTAAGACGAGATGAGGTGCTCTCTTATGTAAAAGAAAAATACGGTGAAGATAAAGTGGCGCAAATTATAACTTTTGGAACGATGGCGGCTCGTGCGGCAGTGCGTGACGCCGGCCGCGCTCTAGGAATGCCGTATTCGCTTTGTGACCAAATTGCAAAACTTATTCCACTAAATTTTAAATTCAAAGATGGATTGGACAAAATTCCGGAACTTAAAACAATGTTTGCTATGAACCCAGATGCCGCACAAATTCTAAGAGCGGCTAAAAAACTAGAGGGAGTAGCTCGCCATGCTTCTGTCCATGCCTGCGGTGTTGTTATTTCCAAAGATCCTTTAATAGACATTGTACCTTTGCAATTCTCTCCACAAGATCAAAGTTCAATTATTACTCAATTTGAAATGCATGCCATCGAAGATCTTGGTCTTCTTAAAATGGATTTCCTGGGACTTAAAAATCTTACGATAATAGAAGAGACGATTCGGCTTGTTAAAGATATCCATGGTCAAAAAATTAACATATCAGAAATTCCAATTGATGATGTAAAAACTTTTGAATTTTTACAGCTTGGGGAAACAACTGGCGTCTTTCAATTTGAAGGAAGTGGAATTAGACGTTACATGAAAGAATTAAAACCAACCGAGTTAGAAGATTTAATTGCACTAGTTGCGCTCTACCGCCCAGGTCCAATGGAACTAATTCCCTCATATATTTTAAGAAAGTTCGGCAAAGAAAAAGTCACCTACCTGCACCCAAAGCTTGAACCAATTTTAAAAAACACTCATGGAATTGGTGTCTACCAAGAACAAATGATGCGCATCGCTCGCGATCTTGCAGGTTTCTCTCTTGCAGAAGCAGACACGCTTAGAAAAGCTATCGGTAAAAAAATTAAAACACTTCTTGATGAGCAAAAAGAAAAATTGATAAGCGGCATGATAAACAACGGAATAAATACGACAGTGGCTAATTCTATTTGGGAACTTTTTCCACCATTTGCACGTTACGGTTTTAACCGCTCTCATGCGGCCTGTTATGCACTTATTGGATACCAAACCGCATATTTAAAAACCTATTATCCAGTTGAATTTATGACTGCTCTCTTAAATGCCGATAAAAACGACATAGATAGGATTGCATTTTTAACGCAAGAAGCCGCTAAAAATGGTATCAAAGTATTACCACCTGATATAAATTCTAGCGCGCGCGATTTTATGCCACACGAAGGTAATATTCGTTTTGGTTTGCTTGCCATCAAAAATGTTGGTGGCAATATTGCAGATGCTATAGTAACCGAACGCGCACGAGGAGGAACGTTCCAAGATTTTTCTGAATTTGTGACACGTGTTGGACATAAAGATTTAAATAAAAAATCATTAGAGTCCCTTGCGAAGTGCGGGGCTTTCGATTCTTTTGGAATAGACAGAAGCGACATTATTAACAATATAGACGATATTTTAAAATTTATTTCGGGTTTTCGCCGTTCAAACAGTGGGAGCAGTGATTCCTTGTTTGGCGGTATAATAGAAACACCTAAATTGCACCTTAAATCTACAAGCCCCGCAATAGCTATAGAAAAACTGAAATGGGAAAAAGAATTAATGGGTCTTTATATTTCCGACCATCCACTAAATCACTATAAAGAAAAAATAGAAAAAAGCCGTGCGCGAACAATAAATGATGCGCTTTTGATTAAAAACCAAAATTTGAGATTCTATGTTGCAGGTATTGTTTCTACAATTAAAAAAATCAACGACAAAAATGGTAGACCTATGCTTTTTGTTCGATTTGAAGACTTAAATAATGAAGCTGAAGTAATTGTATTTTCTAGTGTTTATAGTAAAAATCCCGCACTTTGGCAGGAAAACACGCCTCTACTTTTGACTGCCAAGACTAATTGGCGTAATAATGAACCTAAACTTATTTGTGATTCTGCTGAAGCATTAATGTAGCAAAACAAACTCCGCACCAAGTTTCGAATATTATAATTGCTGTTTTTTTATCAACTCACGGATCCCGCCTCAACTCCAAGTAATGATTTGAATGAGTTTCGGCTAAACTGTTATTAATTCATTATCAAATACTAAAACTGGTGCGGGGCAGGCTGGCGCAACGGCGAAGCGAAACTTATATGCGAAGCGGCGGATGAACTCTGACTTTAATAGCAGAAAATTTTAATACTATTTATAAATAACTAGTGCCACACCAATAAGCGCAGTCCCGCACTAATTCGTTAAACCAATCATTAAACTAGGTTCTGTAGAGCAGAGGCTTAATCAATTCATTACTTGAAGCCAAAGCGACTTCCGAGGGATATAAAAAAGTTAGAAAAAATAGTGTTTGGAATTTAGTGCGGGGCGAAGAAGCGCGCGAACTTTAAAAGTAAGTGGGGCTACTTCGCAGCAGTATTCATTCCAATTAAGACCAAAATTCCAACACCTATCAAGAGAAGAAATATGGAAACAAATCCAAACATCATTCGCTTTACTCTATAATGTTGCCGATGATTAAAAAGGTGAAGCTTCTTTTTAAAGAAATATAACCAACCCACTAAAAGATAAAGCAAAAAAGCAATTAGTAGCGTGTTGGTGGACTTAAAACAACCAATCTGATTTAACGTCGCGCAACTGCCTGAATAATTAATATAAAGTGCATAAGCAAAAAATGCACCAATAATTAGTCGTATCATATTATTAATAATATTATAACATATCTACCCTTTATTTCTCATCACAAACAAAAGTAGGCGAGGGAGTATTTCCCAATGCAAGATGAGCTTGAAATGATTTTATACAAATTATTTCCTGAACTTGTCGAAGACTTACCCTAATTTATTATTTTCCGTCATTGCGAGCGAAGCGTGGCAATCCAATACCTAGATTGCTTCGGGGTAACCCTCGCAATGACAGATCCACTCCAATCGATCATTGTAAGCTATGCGTGGCAATCTAACATATACTTTTATGAATATTGACAAAATATATTAGGCACATAAAACTTTACAGACCCCAAATTTAAGCTATAATGAGTTTATAAAAGAATCACCAGAACACAAGAGCATGAAATCAAAAAAAGAATGCTTTAATGGTCTAGTGATTTAATGATTTTATGAACATTGAGCACATCCGGCATTCCTTAGCCCATTTGCTTGCTGCGGCCGTGTTAAAAAAATACCCTAAAGCCAAGTTAGGGATAGGACCAACTATAGAAAATGGATTCTATTACGATTTTGAGGTACCACACGGTTTTTCTCCGGATGACCTAAAAGAATTTGAAGCGGAAATGCGCCACCAAATAAAAGAAGGTTTAAAAATGGAAGGTGAGAAGATAACTCCAGCGAAAGCTAAGATTTTTTTCAAAAATCAACCGTTTAAACTTGAGCTTATTAAAGATTTCATTAAAGAGAAAAAAGATTTATCTATTTATTCTCTAATCTCTTCTATAAACTCATCACTAAAAACTATAAACTATTTCTCCGATCTTTGCCGAGGAGGTCACGTGGATAATACTAACGAAATAAATCCAGAAGCTTTTAAATTAACTCACACCGCAGGAGCCTATTGGAAAGGAGATGAAAAACAACCACAGCTTCAAAGAATTTACGGTGTTGCCTTCAGCGACAAAGATGAGTTAAATAATTATCTAAAGATGAGAGAGGAAGCTTTAAAGCGCGACCATAAAAAACTTGGACCAGAACTAGATTTATTTATTTTTTCTCCCCTTGTCGGCCCAGGCCTTCCACTTTGGACACCACGCGGAACATTAATGAGAGACCTTTTAGACTCCTTTGTTTTTGAACTTAGAAATGAACGCGGATATGTAAGAGTGGATATTCCCCATATTACAAAAAAAGAACTCTATGAAAAAAGTGGACACTGGGACAAATTTAAAGATGAACTTTTTAAAGTAAAGTCTAGAGAAGGACACGAATTTGCGATGAAGCCAATGAATTGTCCGCACCACATACAAATTTATGCTCGCAAACAGTGGAGCTACAGGGAACTGCCACAGCGATATGCCTCTACAACCAAAGTTTATCGCGACGAGCAGTCGGGAGAAATAGGTGGACTATCAAGAGTTAGAGCCATAACACAAGACGACGCCCATGTTTTTTGTCGCAAATCACAAATTAGCGAAGAGATGTCAAAAATCTGGGACATGATTGAAATTTTTTATAAGACTTTTGGCTTTGAACTAAGTGTACGACTTTCCCTTCGCAACCCAAAAGAACCTAAAAAATATCTAGGTACTCCTGCACATTGGGACGAATCCGAAGAAACCCTTCGCAAATTAGCAAAATCACGAAAAGTAGATGCACCAGAAGCATTAGGCGAGGCCGCTTTCTACGGACCTAAAATAGATTTCATTGCTAAAGATTCTATAGGGCGAAAGTGGCAAGTAGCCACCATTCAGCTAGATATGAATCAACCCGAGCGATTTGATCTTACCTGCATTAGCGAAGATGGCAAACCAGAGCGCATCGTAATGATTCATGCCGCAATTATGGGCTCTATAGAAAGGTTTATGGCAGTTTTAATTGAACACACTGCAGGCATATTCCCCTTGTGGCTTGCACCAGTACAAGCACAGGTACTTGCAATTAGTGACAAACAAATAAATTACGCCACAAAAGTTTTAAATGAACTTCTAAGTGCTGGAATTAGAGCGGAGCTTACACAATCAAACATAACACTTGGTAAACGTATCCGCGAAGCACAAATACAGAAAATTCCATACGTTCTAGTTGTTGGAGATAAAGAAATACAGACAAACTCTGTTGCAGTCCGAAATCATAAGCGCGGTGATGAGGGCACGATGCCAATTAAAGAATGTATTAAAAAACTCCAAGAAGAAATTGCAAAAAAAGAAATGTGAAGCACTCCGCGGCCCTAAAGCCGCGGCTTTATCTTTTCGGAGTGCGAAATCCCGCCTGCGTGGCCGAAGCCACTTCGGCGAGGCATAGGCCCGCACTAAACTTCATACATATATAAAATATGCCTAATATAAAGTAGCAAATAAATATCATATCTTCCCACATTTTAAAATGTGAAGTTTTAGTGCGTGGATAAATTTTATGCAAAAACCAAAAATCATTGTTATCCTCGGGCAGACTGCAACAGGCAAATCAGACTTAGCTGTGCAAATAGCCAAAAAATTTAAGGGAGCAGTAATCTCTGCAGACTCAAGGCAAGTTTATAAGGGGCTAGATATTGGATCTGGTAAGATAACCAAAAAGGAAATGCGAGGAGTAAAGCATCATTGTTTAAGCTACGCATCGCCCAAAAAAATACATACTATTTCAGAATTCAAAAAATGCGCCGAACGCGCTATTTACGTCATCGCAAGACGTAAATTAGTACCAATAATCTGCGGCGGTACAGGACTCTATATTGATGTTCTTTTAAACAACATTGAACTACCTGTAGTAAAACCGAATCCAAAATTGCGAGCGAATTTAGAAAAACTTAACGTAAATACTCTTTTTAAAAGACTATATAAGTTAGATTCAAAAAGAGCAGAAACACTAAAGAATAACGGTGGCTACAAAAATAAACGTCGCCTCATTCGAGCTCTAGAAATTATTGACTCAACAAAAAAACCAATTGATTATTTTGGAGACGGCGACTTTAATAATAATTTATCAGAATCACCCTACGACATTTTATATATTGGCATAAAAATACCAGATAATAAATTAAAGAAAAGAATTCGCGATAGGCTTTTAAAAAGAGTTAAGAATGGATTAATTAAGGAAGTAAAAGATTTACATTATGAAACAAAAATTAAATGGAAAACTTTATATAACTTGGGATTGGAATACAGATATGTTTCACTTTACTTGCAAAAACTAATTACCAAAGAAGAATTATTATCACAATTAGAAAATAAAATTTGGCAATACGCCAAAAGACAAAAAACATGGTTTAAAAGAAATAGCAAAATAAATTGGATTAAAAATAAAAACGAGGCAGTTAGCCTCGTAAAGGTATTTTTAAAGCAATGAAGCTGCGCGTATCTTGTTTCTGTTCTCTTCATTAATTTTATGAGTTTCAGCATGTCTTTTTTCAAAACCATACGAGATATTTTGGCCACAATGTTCACACCTCGAACAACATGCCCTCGTGTGCATAATATACTTACAGGTATGACATTCACAATCGCATATCATCCCGTCTATAACCACACAACAGCCGTCCGTTAAATTCTGTGCACTCACGTGAGTCTCCTTAAGTACAGCTAAATGATCTAACTACATTCTGTGATATCGATAGTTGAATGTCAAATACTTAATTCATCTTTGAAAAGCTTCAGAAGCGCCTGAGGATTCCCCGAGCTCTTTAGTTTAGCCATCGCCTTACCAACAAGTGCTTGGATAGCATTATCCTTGCCTTTCTTATAACTTTCTACAATATTTGAGTTTTCATTTATAATTTCTTTTACAACTTTTAAAAGTTCACCCTCGTCAGAAATTTGCTCAAGCCCCTCTTCACGCAATATATTTTCTGGGTCCGCACCAGTTTCTATCATTTTCTTTAAAATATCTTTAGCGGCACGACTACCAATTTTATTTGTGTAAACAAAAAACATTAAATGAGCAAAATCTTCATGCTCAAATTTTAAATCTTTAAGCTCTAGACCTTGTTCGCTTAATATTCCACGAAGATCATTTATTAGGTAGCTGTAAAGTAAACCATAATCTGTAATATGGAGATGTTCACTAGGTTTACCAGTTTGGTTTTCAGGCTCTTTATGAAAAGCGCTAAGCTCTGATGCTGCTTCTTCAAAATAATTTGCAAATGTTTTATCTCGAATTAAAATATCAACCTTTTCTGGAGATAAATTATATTCTTCAGAAAACCTTTTACGTTTATCACTTGGTAATTCAGGAATTTCTGCTTTAAGCGAATCTATATCAAAAAGCGTTTGAATATCAAAAGGCGGAATATCAGGTTCTGGAAAATATCTATAATCATGAGCCTCTTCTTTGCTTCTCTGCGAAAATGTCCTTTTTTTATTCTCGTCCCAACCTCTAGTTTCTTGTTTAATTTTTTCCCCAGCTTCTAATGCCTCACCTTGTCTTTGAATTTCATATTGAATTGCATCGTGCAAGATTTTAAACGAATTTAAATTTTTTACTTCCACCTTTGTACCTAAAACAGATTTGCTTTGTAAATCTGTTCGGCCGGGCAATCCATTGGATTGTCTTAGGCCTAAAACTTTATCTTTGCTAATTGAAATATTTGCTTCGAGTCTCATTTGGCCTCTGTCCATATCCGCCTCCGACGCTCCAAGGTATCGCAAAATAAGCTGCAACTCCCTCGCAAATTCTACCGCTGTTTCTGCACTATATATAACAGGTTCAGTTACAAGCTCCATTAGTGGCATTCCAGCTCGATTGAAATCGACGAGCGAGCTACCTCCTGCACCATGCACCAAGCTTCCTGCATCTTCCTCTAAATGCACTCTTGTTATTTTTACCCCGGCAAGCTCGCCGCCTAAGACAAATGGCATATCAAATTGCGAGATTTGATATCCTTTTGGTAAATCCGGATAAAAATAATTCTTTCTATCAAATTTTGAAATCTTAGCGAGGGTACCTCCTAAAACCAAACCTACTTTTAAGATCTTTTTAATGGCGTCTTGATTTGGAACCGGCAATGTTCCGGGATGCCCCATACAAATTGGGCATACATTTGTATTTGGTCTAGTTTCATTGGGATCATTTTTGCAGTCGCAAAACATTTTGCTTTTAGTGGCAAGTTCTGCATGAATTTCTAACCCAATTGTAGGTGAATACTTAGACATAAGACGATTGATTATTAAGTTATTATAAATTAACATAGCACTAATTTCAAATAGATTTTTTACTTACTTCTTGAGATATAAAAATCAGCCAAGAGGCTGATCAAATTATTTTCAATTCCTTTAAGATATAGTACCAAGCAGGTTCAAGTCCCATTTCTTTTTGCCACTCCAAATCAGTATTTGTTTTCTCTGGACTTCCAAATATCGTTTTGATTAAATTACTAATATCCGTATATGGAATTGTATATTTTTTGATAAAATATTCTGTCCTAGCCATAAGTACCTGCAAGTGTTCTGGAGATGCCCAGAAGAAACTCTTAGCGTCGTCCCCAGCCTTTGGTAAACCAGTCCACTTGGTTGCCTGAAATATCTCCCACTCATGGTATGAACCATTTTCACACTTACATTGATTTTGAAGAGTGCCCCTCCAAACCCTTTGATTTTATAAAATATTAATGCCAACTTCTTCTTTGGTTTCTCGACGCGCCGCTATATCAAACGTATCCCCATCCAAGTGTCCTGCTGGCAATGCATAAGACTTCGGAAAATTCTTTCTTTCAATCATTAGCAAAATATTGCCCTTATAGATTATTTGACCAACACTTTTGTTGTCACAGATTTTTGACATAGTTCCTCCCATTAAAATATCTTTTTTGAAGATATCATAATTAAGAATTAAATACAATTAAAAAAGGCAACGCATGTCTCGCAAATTAAAATATTTCTATTTTGCACCTTTTTTCTTCTGTCTTTGCGAGGGTCATCCCGAAGCAATCTATTCAGCTTGGATTGCTTTGCATAGCTTAGAATGATGGGAAGAATTACTATGATATCTGGTGCGGTTCAAACTTGAATATAGATCTCAAAATAAATTATATATTTAATTTAAGACAAATCTCTGTGAATACCTCCAAAAGTGGGGCTTCAGCATTAATTATATAGAGTTTTTTATAAAGATTTTTATTTTTTAGTAAGTTGATGTAAGTTGATCGAGTTTTCCGAATTTTTGACAATGTCTCATATATGTCAACTGGTTTATCTGATGCCTTAGACAAACGATCTGCTGAAATTTTAGGATCTAAATCAAAATATAATAAAATATCTGGAACTACATACATATCTTGCAACATAAAACTATGTAACTTTTTTAGTCTTGTATATGGTATATTTTTCGTTGCTGCGAAAGCATACGTAGAGAGTTCATACCTATCTTGAACACACGTGGCACCTCTTGCAAGCTTGGGTACAATTGTTTCCCTTAAATCCTCATGACGATCCGCAATGTAGAGTACCTGACGATCAATTTCAGTAAGCTCTTTACCAGATTTAATTTTAGAAAGTATCCCCTGGAGCTTTTTAAACTTTTTAGTAAAACCTAATACTTCAGCTTTAGCTACGTCTTGTGCATCAGGCTCGTTGCGTTCAACTATTCTACGCGCAATTCTTCCGTATGGATTTAGAATAGTTGGTTCGTGATTAAAAAAGGCTTCAAAACCCTTAGCCACTAATCTGTCTACTATCATTTTGCCTTGAGTAGTCTTGCCTGTAGAAGTTACACCCTCAAGTACAATGAATTGCGAGCTCATGTTTAAATATTAACATAATAGAATAAGATATAAAAAAAACGACTTAAATCGTATTATTACTATTCCTGATCTGAATCTTTTGCCCAACTGATTTCTGCCGAAGTTATTGTATCTTCTGCATTGGACTCGTATCGCAAATCCACACCTAGACCTTGATCAATTAAATATTCGTATAAAAGCCTCTCTGAGCCCATAAGTAAGACCTTGGCTCCATCAGATGTTTTTATTTCAAGCTCACTTGTATCAGTTTCTTGATTCTCACTTGTTCTCAATCTACCTTTAAATTGATAATAAAATGTATTTTTGCCACTATTCGATCTTTCGATCATTCCACTTAAAACATAAGATTTTTTTAATTCAAACGATAAAATTCTTGGATTTAAAGGATCTTGCTTGCCTCTACTTATTAATTCAGTTAATTCTTGGGATATATTCTTAAACTTTCGTTCAGTTTCTTTTGGTGGTAGATGACTATTAGGATTTTTTTCTTGTTCCATAATATTAAATTAACATGACAATCTATTCCACGTAGCTATATCAACGTATACCGATTACAATCCTTACAAATGTAACGTAATATATGGATAGCGACAAAGTATAGTTAGATATTCTTATTTAAATAAACTTATTTTACTTTTTTTCAAGTAATAAAACGCGTCGTTCAAGCGCTATAAACTTATCATAATCGACCTTGTGTTTTATTGGGCGATTCGCAAACTCCAAATTCAGCTTATTTATCCTTGTAGCTTTATGTTTTAAAATTTTGCTGGCTTTTCTATCCATATACACCATTCCCTGATTTAAATAATGAAGATAAAATTAATCAACAACCTCTATTCCCATGGAGCGCGCGGTGCCTCTTATTATTTTCTCTGCCGCATCTAAATCATTAGCATTTAAATCTATCATTTTCTTCTCTGCGATATCGCGAACTTGAGCGCGAGTTACTTTGCCAACTTTTTTCTTAAGCGGATCAGCCGCTCCTTTTTCTATACTTGCCGCTTTCTTGAGTAGTGATGAAGCTGGAGAAGTTTTTAGTTTAAAAGAAAAGCTTCTGTCTTCATATATAGTTATAAGCGCCGGCACAACGTCTCCGGTCATTTCTTTTGTGGCGTCGTTAAACTGCTTACAGAACTCCTGTATGTTTATGCCATGAGGCCCAAGTGCTGTTCCAACTGGTGGGGCAGGGTTTGCCTTACCAGCATCAAGCTGAAGTTTTATAGTTGTTTTTATTTTCTTTGCCATATGATTTAATCCGAATGTTACGAATTTAGGAACGAATGATACGAATTGTGAATCGTTATTCGTTGCATTCGTCGTTATATTCGTTGTATTCGTTTTATAAGTTAACTCTTTTTTACTTGTAATGTATCTAACTCTACGGCTGTATCGCGTCCAAAAATTGGAACCATTATTTTAATTTTGCCTTTTTCTTCATCAACCTCTGATACTTTACCATCATAATCCTTAAAAGGACCGTCGATTATTTTAACCATCTCGCCAATGCGATATTCAATTGTAGTTTTGGGTTCATTATCCTCCATCATTCCCAATAAGAAGTCTACTTCATCTTTGGAGAGTGGTGTTGGCATTGTAGAATCGGCTCCAACAAAACCAGTTACGCGTGGAGTATTTCGCACAATATACCATGAGTCTTCGGTTAATTCCATATCAACCAAAACGTATCCAGGATAAATTTTTTCCTCTATTACATTCCGTTTTCCATTTTTGATTTGGATTTTTTTCTCTTTTGGAACTAAAACATTGAAAATCTTATCGCCTGCTTCAAGCGATTCAATACGCTGCTTCAAATAGCGCACGACAGCATCTTCGTAACCCGCATAAGTGTGAACAGCGTACCAATGTCTTTCTGTTCTTTTTATTTCAGATGTTTTTGTCATATAGATTTATTATAAACTATTGTGTAAGAATATTCACTGGGAGTGTAGTTGCTGATGGTTTTTCGGTTGTTACTTTTACTTTGCCATCACTTTTTATATCGGTTGGAACAAAATTAATTGGTAGGCCAGTCGTGGTAGAAACAGTTGTTGTTGCTTGAAGCGGAGATTCTATTGGCGCAACAACAGGTTTTGTATTGACTAGTGTCTGAATTCCTCTATAGAATATATAATCAAAAGCGCCCAAAAAAATGGCAATTATGAGTGATATTGCAACAACTACTCCTGTGAGCCTCATAGTTTCTTCCCTTGTAGGCCAATTAACGCGACTTAGCTCACGACGTGACTCCTGAAGAAAAAGTTTTAACCGTTCAAACATATTAAAAGATTATAAATGAATATAGACTAAAAATCAAGCTTTTTTCATCTAACAATTAAAAATTGTAGCATAAAAAATAAAACTGCTAAAATATATGCAAACCAAACTAATAGACTATGGAACCATTTACTGAATATATAGTAGGTCACTAAAACTGAAACCGCTAAAGAAAACACAAAGCTAAGCAGCCCCTCTGAACCCCAAGCATCGTTAATTACAGACAAGAATTTACCAGACAAAATTGAGACTATGTAAATTGATATTTCAATGGTCCCAAATGAAATGATCGTTTTCCCAAATAGTAATAAAAATTCTTTAACTTTTTGCATAAAAAATTTTAGGTATCCAAATTTTTAACGGAATGAGCATGGGCTTGAATAAATTGTTTTCTTGGTTCTACTTCATCACCCATCAAAATATCAAATAATCGATCTGCCGCTTCGGCGTCATTTACTGTTACTTGCTTCATTTTTCTAACTGAAGGATCCATAGTTGTATCCCAAAGTTGGTCTGGATTCATTTCTCCTAAACCTTTATAACGCTGAACATTTATAGTCTGCGCTTTTGTAATCTTTTGAACTTCCGTTATAGCTTTTTCTTTTTCAACTTCTGAAAATACATAACGGAACTCTTTGCCAGACGAAATTTTAAATAATGGTGGTTGAGCTATATAGATATATCCAGCTTCAACAACTTTTGGAAAATATCTATAGAATAGCGTAAGAAGAAGTGTTCTGATGTGCGCACCGTCAACATCAGCATCTGTCATTATTACAATTTTATGATATCGAATTTTTAGAATATTGAAGTCGCTTGCGATTGCGGTGCCGAGGGCCATCACCAATGCCCGAATTTCTTTATTAGCAAGCATTTTATCTATTCTAGATCTTTCCACATTTAAAATTTTTCCACGCAATGGCAATATCGCTTGCGTTCTCCTATCTCGCGCCATTTTTGATGACCCACCGGCAGAATCGCCCTCCACCAAAAATAGTTCTGATTCTTCCGGACTTTTTGAGATACAATCTGCTAATTTCCCCGGCAAAGTTAATCCTTCAAGAATACCTTTGCGTAATACTGTATCTTTTGCGGCTTTGGCTGCTTTACGGGCTTTAGACGCTAATAAACATTTTTCAATAACCTTCCTGGCGTCAGACGGGTGTTTTTCTAAATACTCTTTTAGTGCCTCACTAACGACAGCATCAACCGCGCTTCTCGCCTCCGGACTTCCAAGGCGTGCCTTAGTTTGCCCTTCAAATTGAGGCTGAGGAATTCTTACTGAAATAACAACTACTAAACCTTCGCGCACATCGTCTCCAGTTAAATTTTCATCTTTTTCTTTAAGATACCCTTCGGTGCGAGCATAAGAATTGATGGCGCGTGAAAGCGCTGATTTAAATCCAGTGGAATGCATTCCGCCGTCTGTTGTATAAATATTATTTGCGAAAGAAAGCTCTTTGCCATCAATTTCATCTGTATAAGTAAAAGCAACTTCAACTTCTACATTGCCTAAAGTTTTTTCTATGTAAAATAATTCCTCTTGTAGAGCTTTTGTCGCAGGAGTTAAATAACGAAGAAAAGAAAGCAAGCCGCCGTCAAATTGAAAAGCGTGGTATTTTTTTTCTTCAGCCCTAAAATCACAAACTTCAATTTTAATGCCTTTTGTAAGAAACGCTTGTTGTCGTAAATGATCTAGAATGTATTTGAAGTCAAATTGAGGCATCTTGCCTCCTTCAATTCCAAAAATTTCAGGATCTGGTTCAAAAATAACTTTTGTACCAGTGCCAGTACTCTTGCCAATTTTACTAACTATTTTTTTCGCTTTACCTCTTTCGTATTCCTGCATGTACAATCCCCCATCTCTTTTAACTTCAACCCTTACCCACTTTGAAAGTGCGTTAACCACGGAAACACCAACGCCATGCAATCCACCAGAAACCTTATATGAATCACCTCCAAATTTTCCACCAGCGTGCAAGGTGGTCATAACGGTTTCTAGCGCAGATTTTTTTGTTTGTTTATGAATGTCTACTGGAATACCGCGACCGTCGTCAGAAATAGAAACGCGGTTATTTGGCAATAATTCAATACGCACTCCTTTTGCATACCCCGCCATTGCTTCGTCTATGCTATTATCCACAAC
>JAUXUB010000016.1 GCA_030680955.1 bacterium
TGTATGATTTACCAGCGCCCGCCTTTGCAAATACTACTTGATTTGCATTTTCAAGCGAGAAGCGATCAAAAATAACTAAGCTGTTGTTGTGCATGTTTACGCCATACATTACGCCCCTGTCGGACGTAAGGTCGGGTGAGACAAACGGGAAGAGCGAGGATGCGGGGCCGGAGTTGAGAGGCGTGTGTGTTTCAAGTTTGTCGGTGCAAAGCGGAAGCACAGAATCAAAGCCCTCCATCTGTTTAAAGAGCGCCGGCTTTATATAGACCAACTTACTCTGAAGTATTGATTCTATCTGCGCTTCAAGTTTTGCAAGCGCGTCCAGACTTTGTCCATAGAGGGTTATATACACACCAACCTTGAAAAGTTTTTCTCTCGCCTGCATCAAAGAATCGCGCAAACTTTCAATATCCTGATATGCCGTTTCAAGCAACGGGTCGCGAACCATTCCTTTTGTTGATTTTTCATCCATTTCTGATTGGACCTGCGCAACCTTCTTCTGCAAGTTGCGAAGCGCGCCCGCAGTTTCCATGGGATGTATGAAAATAGAGATATCCATCATCTCGGAAAGATTGATGATGGGAGAGAACCATCCCGACGCGACAAAACGCGGATACGTAAAAATAAAAACAGTTTTTACGAAATAATCACCGAGTTTCAGATAATTTGGGCTTACCTCAAGACCTGAGGGCGCGACGATATTTGGAAGGTCGCCAGGCGAGGGTTTGTAGGTTTGTGGAATCTGTATCTTCATCCCGTTAGAGATAGGACGCAGACGCGGTAAGCATCTTGCATACTATATTGTTATTTAATAATTCCGACTTTTTTATGTAAATCATATATTTTGTTATGCGTCCGCGATCTCTAACGGGATTCATCCCGTTAGAGATAGTTCCCGTTAGAAATTTTACCCACCGACACAATAGGTAAATAAATATACTTAACTTTTTTTAATATCTTAAACATATTTTTATATTTTCAAATTTCTAACGGGATAGATCGTGTATGTCACTAACACGATATCTTTATATTTATTAATTATAATTTTTGTAATACTTAACCCGTTAAAAAATCCACAGCGACCGCGATCTCTAACGGGATTCATGATAATAATTTAATTCATTAATATTTTTCGACTATGTGGTTATTATAACACCATATATAAAATTGTTCCTATAGCGACTTATTGACACCATCCTCAATTAACCCCTTCCTATAAGACTTTTGTCATTGCGAGGGCGAAGCCCGCGGCAATCCAAGAAATAATGAGATAAATCTGGATTGCTTCGTCGTTCCTCCTCGCAAAGACGAGATTAAAAGAGTAATGGTTAATTGGGGATGGTATGATTAGCAAAAAAAGAGCTCAGTTTACGAGCTCTTATCCCAATTTGCTATAAAAACAATTTTAAAACGCTCAACGCTATAATTTTTTACTTCTTTGGTAATTCTATGTCCATAATTATGTAGGACACTTAGAATTTCGCTTATTAATCTATATTTTTTTGCCTTTTCTTCTGAAGTAATACAATTTGAATTAATTTTTAGCGAGTAGATGGGGGTAGAAAGTTGCTTCTTAAAAACTGCTTTCTGAATTTTGATTCGTATTCTATGAAGTTCTTTTTTAAGATTTCTTTTCAGCCATTCTGCCTTTCTTATTTTCGATTTCTCCTCTGTGGGCATAATAGCGTTAATTTTTGTCTTTTTTAAATTTGTTGCTGGTCTATCTACTAATTTAGACTTCACTGGTTTGTCTCCTCGCATCAAGTTCTTCCCAGTTTATAACATATATTTTATCGTTTAGCAAATATAATACCATCCCCAATTAACCACTACTCTTTTAACCTCGTCTTTGCGAGGAGGAACGACGAAGCAATCCAGATTTATCCCGTTAATTTCTGGATTGCCGCGGGCTTCGCCCTCGCAATGACAGAAGTCTTATAGGAAGTGGTTAATTGAGGATGGTATAATTTTAAATATAAATTAAATACTTGATAAAATGCTCGCGGAATGGAATGATTAGTAAGTGCTAAAGGAATTGCCATCGGAGTACAATCCAAAAGAATACGAAGAAAAGATGTACAAACTCTGGGAAGACAGTGGTTTTTTTAATCCAGACAATTTACCTAAAGTTTCAAAACAAAAAAACTTTAGTATCATAATGCCGCCACCTAATGCAAATGGAGCGCTCCATATGGGGCATGCGCTTTTTGTAACTTTACAAGACATAATGATTCGATATAAAAGAATGCAGGGATATAAAACACTATGGCTTCCAGGGGCAGATCATGCCGGTTTTGAAACTCAAGTTGTTTACCAAAAGAAACTAGAAAAAGAAGGACGGTCTTTTTGGGAAGTGCCAAAAGATAAACTTTACGAGGAAATTTTAGCTTTTACACTAGAGAATAAAAAACATATGGAAAGCCAGCTTAGGCAACTTGGTGCTTCCTGTGATTGGGGAAGAGAGAAATTCACGCTAGACGATGATATTAAAAAAATAGTTTATGAAACATTTAAAAAACTTTATGATGACAATTTAGTATATAAAGCGGAGCGCCCTGTAAATTGGTGTACCAGACACCAAACAACCTTATCTGATTTAGAAATAAAGCACGAGGAGCGAAAAGATAAATTATTTTATGTTCGTTACAAATTTGAAAATTCTGAAGATTATATAGTTGTTGCTACAACAAGACCAGAAACAATTCCGGCAGATATTGCGATCGCTGTAAACCCAAAATCAAAATGGAATAAATATGTTGGTAAGAAAGTTTTAAATCCACTTACTCAAGAGGCAATCTTGATTATTAGCGATAAGCGCGTAGAAATTTCATTCGGAACTGGTGCGCTTAAAATAACGCCATATCACGACGCGTTAGACTTTGAAATATATAAGGATCATCCCGAACTACCAGCTTCAAAAAGTGTTATTAATAAATTTGGAGCAATAGAAAATTCTGGGACTAAACTTGATGGATTAAAAATATTGCCAGCAAGAGAAAAGTCTATAGAAATTTTAAAATTTTCACTAGACAAAGAACCAGAAGATTATGTTCACCAAGTTAGTATTTGCTACAAGTGCAATACTTTAATTGAACCAAGAATAATGAATCAGTGGTTTATTAAGACCACCGAAAAATCAAAAACTGGTAGTAAATCTCTAAGAGACCTCGCGATAGATGCAGTAAAGACAAAAAAAGTAAAATTTGTAACAAAGAAGTTTGAAAAGATTTTCATGCATTGGATGAAGAATCTACGAGATTGGAATATATCTAGGCAAATTGTATGGGGTATTAAAATTCCAGCTTGGTATCATGAACCAATATGCATACCAAAAAAAGGCCACGAAGGTGATGTGGTGAAATGTAATGAAATTATAATTTCGATGGATGAACCAATATGCGAGTTTTGCGATGCAAAATTTATACAAGAGTCTGATGTTTTTGATACTTGGTTTTCTTCAGGTCAATGGCCATTCGCATCACTAATGTCCACTCATAATAAAAATGATTTTAAAGATTTTTATCCAACTGATGTGATGGAAACTGGATGGGATATTTTATTCTTTTGGATAGCAAGAATGATAATGTTGGGAACATACAAAACAGGTAAAGTGCCTTTCAAAACTGTTTACCTTCATGGGTTGGTTCGCGACAAAGACCGACAAAAAATGTCTAAATCTAAGGGCAATGTTATTGACCCTCTTGGTGTAGCAGATATTTATGGTGCAGATGCCATAAGAATGTCGCTTGTTGTTGGAACTGCTCCAGGAAATGACCCCGTTATTTCTGAAGATAAAATACGCGGTTATAGGAATTTTGCAACAAAAATTTGGAATGCTACAAGACTAATAACAATGCGTGGGTCAAGCACGATTCCAGAAAAACCTAATTATACGAACGAAGATAAAAAAACACTAAAAGAATTTGAAAAATTCAAAAAAACAGTTATTAAAGATATGGATGCCTATCGCTTTCACGAAGCTTCAAATAAAATTTATCATTATTTCTGGCATACTTTTGCCGACAAAATTCTTGAATCATCAAAAGCGCGCTTGCAAGATGAAAATAAAAAAGTTAAAGAAACCGCAACGGCATTTCTCATTAAACTCTTAACAGAGCAATTAAAGCTTCTACATCCATTTATGCCTTTTGTAACAGAAGCTATTTGGCAAGAATTATATGGTGGAAAGAAAATATTAATGGTGGAAAAATTGTGATACCATCCTCAATTAACCACTTCCTATAAGATTTTTGTCATTGCGAGGGCGAAGCCCGCGGCAATCTAGAAAAAAACGGGATAAATCTGGATTGCTTCGTCGTTCCTCCTCGCAAAGACGAAGTTAAAAGAATAGTGGTTAATTGGGGATGGTATAATTTTAAGTGAAAATATTATTACAAATAAAAATAAGGAGAATAGACCTTTTGCACAATTATATTCGTAACGAGATTTTCAAATTTGAGGCGAAGCGAAGTGAAAATTTTGAAGCATATACAAGAGTATATGTTGATAAATTTTCACAAAGTCGTAGCCCAAATTTGGAAATTATAGTAGAATATAATTGTACATAAGGTCTAAAATAAAGAAATGGCATTTATACTTTTACTCTTTGGTTTGCTTCCCGGTTTTGTTTGGCTAATTTTTTATATTGAAGAAGATACAGACTCCGAACCAAAAAAGGAGATCCTCTTAGCATTTATCGCAGGATTTGCAATTACTATCGTAGTTCTATTTGTTCAAACTGCTTTTGCTTTTATTGCGTCTTATGTACATATTGCCGATTATTCCTTGTTGTCATTTCTAGGGCTCGCGGCTATAGAAGAATTCTTTAAATTTGCGGCGGCCTATCTTGTAGTATCAAGAAGTAAGTATTTTGATATACCAATAGACGCTATGATTTATATGATAGTTGTGGCACTTGGATTTGCAACACTAGAGAATATTTTTGCAATAAGAGGAGAATTTAATAATACTGCCCTGCTATCGACGGCGGCAGAGACGGCCACCTTGCGATTCGTTGGTGCAACACTTCTACATACTTTATCTTCTGCCATAGTTGGTTATTACTGGGCAAAAGCAATATTGCATGGCAGATTTTTATACAACATTTCAATAGGATTAGTTATTGCCACCATTTTACATACCTCATTTAATTGCCTTATTTCATCCGGGTGCACAAGTTTTTCGCGTGAATCCCCTATTACATACACAGTTCTCCTGCTTATTTTTGCTGGTTTCTTTGTGCTAAATGATTTTGAAAAACTCAAACACCCAGAAAAAAATACTGCGCCATTTTTTAAGAAAAGAGAAAAAGCGGAACAGGTTGCGTAATTTATATATGAGTTGTGGTATAATAAATGTAATATTAAATACTGCTAATTGAATCTCGAATTACAATCTCGAATAATCTCAAATTAGAAATTCATATTTGAGAAAATTAGCGATAACTATTAGAGAATAAATTAGCGATAAAACAATGGATGATGAAACAAAAAAATTCTTTGGAGAATTATCTCACGAGATGAATAGTGACGAGCCAGAAGTAGAACTTGCGCGTTCCAGCAGTTCGGCTATTTCAAGACGTGCCACTGCTAAAGACATTGCCGCAGAAGCCGAAGGACAACTAACGATAGATGTTCACCAAACACCAACGCATATTATAGTAGAATCAACAATTGCTGGCGTTAAAGAAGATGATTTAGATATTGAGATTACATCCGAATCGGTAACAATTCGCGGATCCCGCGAACACGAAGAAGAAGTTGATGACAGTGATTATATTTATCAAGAATGTTTTTGGGGGCGTTTCTCTAGGTCAATTATATTGCCACAAGAGATTGATCCAGACAGAACTGAAGCAACTTTAAAAAATGGTGTATTGAAAATTAAACTTCCCAAAGTTAATAAGGAACGAAGCAAGAAGGTAAAAGTGAGTTTTGTGTAATATATTAGGCCTTTTCCATAATTAAAAATGAAAATCCCCGATTAAGTTCGGGGAATTTTTATTTACAAAATAGATAATTATTCTTTTTATAAATACTCTTAATCTATTAGGGTTTTATCTTTAACTGCGTCTAAGTTGTAATCGACACATTTATAACAAATAGAGCCAGGGTATATTAACTCACTTCTACATTTATTGCAAAAATATATATCATTATAAATCTTTATGTGATCGGTAGAGCAACAAGGGTTAAATTCCTCCCTTAGGTCTCCATCACCTACCAATATAAAAATTCTACAATTTGGAATTTTGCAGTGATAATGTGGTAGTTTATAGTTGCAATTAGTAGCAATGCAATCGTATCCAAGCACTTGTTTTACTTTCAAAATAACCTCCTTTTTCTTATAAATTACTAGGGCTATTATAACAGATTTTTTAAATATAACAAGTTTCTAAATGAATAATCGTTAAGCCTTTACTGTCAAGCAGTGAGCAAATATTAGACCTTATGTGATTAAAAAAATAAAAATCCCCTACCAATTAAGGTGGGGGTATCTAAAAGTCTATTATTAAGGAGTTTAGATTAGTCTAGTTTTTGTGCTTTGATTGCTTTGGTAACAGCATTCGCTATTGCGGTCTGTCCTTTTAGAGTTGGGTGCGGCATACAATTTACAAAATATTTAAAACTGTATATATCGTTATCCTTATTTCCTTTTTCAATCATTGGCGTGCTGTCAATCTCATGTGGAAAAGCGCAATATCCTGGCAAAGCATTTTTGTATTCATATTTAATAGTAAGAACTAAAGTTCTTAAAAAAGTAATATCTGCATCTATCGATGGTCCATAAACAAAAGACTTCGATTTTTGACATAAGTCGTGACCATTGAAATCTAGTGGGACTACGTGGACATTAGGATAAAATTCTGCCGCGTCTTTGATAGTACCATTTAATTTTTGAATCACTCTATTTGCAAATGAATAAGTATTAGTCTGGAAGTACGATGACATCAATTTAAGATCTGATTCCAAAGGGATTCGTCCATTTTGAAGAAAAATTGCATTTGCGGCGATAGGATAATAAAATTCCTTACACAATTTATCCGTATCCCTTGGAAATGGATTGTAATAAAGCGTAACAAATACATCTGCCGGATACAAAAAGCCAAAAATGATATTTAGATTTTCTTTTAGAAGCGCTAGTCTTTCATTGAGTTTAGGATTATCTGGCCAACAAGGATTAGCTAATGGATTGTCAAGAAAATCACTATTTAGCCATTTCTCCATGCATTCTCCAAAATTAATATCATTTGCACCAACGGTGAGAGTAACAATTTTGGGAAAACTCTCATATGCGTCTAAAAGTTGATTTTCTATAACAGAATGACAAGAGTTATCAGTTGAGCTCCAATCACCATGCATACAAGTGTTTTGGCAATCGGGAGTCCAATTTTCTGCACAGTTTTGCTCACAATGACGCTTACAATTACCAGAGATTGATCCGCTTATTGCAAAATTCATACCAAAATATTTTTTACTTTTACCCCAACCAAGAGCAACTTGTCTGCCATAGGAACTATTATTGCCATCTGGACCATGCCCATAACCAGCCGCAATAGAATCTCCAACATTAACAATACGAGACTCTCTAATAACGCCAATCAACTCAGCAGTTTGATACCGATATTCTAAAACAGTTAATTTATTGATTATTTTTGGTATTCCATAGTCACCAATAACCTGAAATCCAAGAACCTCAAAAACATAAGTTCTACCATTTAATTTTATTTTACTTTTTGGTGTTTCGCTAGGAAATACAACAGAATCCGCATTGTATTCAGGATTACTATATCTATTTGGTGTTGTAATAATAGTAAATTTTTCTTTAAAATTTCCAATATATGCTAAAGGTAAAATTAGCTCAACTCCAATATTAAACTGAACACTATCAGCTTGCTTTGCACCTTCTCCATTATAGTAATACAGGGTCCCCATCGAAAAAGGCACGTTAATATCAGCTTCAATTAATTTATTGTTTGTAAAAGAAAGATAACTTGGAAATCCTCCTGGTACCGCATTACCCCATTTGAAAAGACTTGTTCCCACTCCACTAACGACAGCATTGGATGGTGTTGGTTTAGTAAAGCTTACTGATACTTTTCCTTGAATGGTCGAGGCTTCTAACGGTCTGAAACCTACAAGAACTAGTGAAATCGCAACCAAATAAATTCCAGATTTCTTCATGACCTCTTACTCCTTTTTCAAACTCCTGCCCAATGCAGAAGGTACTGCCGCAAACTATAACATTACTCTATCAAATGTCAAATTTTTCACAAAAAAACGCCTTTTGGCGTTTTTTGTTAACCTTTATATGAAGTGCGCTTCAGAATCTATCTAGAATTATTTTCCAATAGCTACAGTTACAGTTACGGGTGCTTTTTCTGCACTTACAATCTGTACGGTAAGAGTCATTGTTCCTTTTTTGCCTGACATCAATGTCATTTGACCAGCAGTCATAGATTCTTCAACTTTCCAACCATTTTTTGACAACTCGTTTTTATAAAAATCCGTAACTTGCTGTACACTATCAGTCGTTGTAAATGTTACTACTGCTCCTTCGTCTCCACTCTCTGGATTAGTTGAACCAGAAAACTGAATTTGAGCATTGCCATATTTTGGCGCATCTGATGGCCAATTATCCGGATAGGTATTTTTACCAACAGTTACCGAGCCATCTTTGGTAGTATAAGTACCCGAACCATCTAAATTCGTATCAACATTCACTCCTCCTGGAAGACCAATAATGCTCCGTCCTGGCATTCCATAACTACCTCCCCTTCCAAACATCCAAGCCAACCCTACTATAACGACTATAGCAACAACGATATACGTATTCTTCTTTGAAGAATCCGTCTTTGCGGTTTCTTTTTGTGTTTCTTGATTATCCATGAATATTTTATTTCAATCAATTTTAGTTACTTAATCAAAAGTATCCATAAAATTTTACTTAATTATTCCGTCGAAAAACTTTGAAAATTGCCCAATTATTGGTAACTCCACTTCCTTTACATTAATTACATTAATTATTGCAATGATTGAAAACGCAATCGCGCCCAATTGGACAATAATTATAAATGGAGCAAGCATCCAAAACATACTCGCAATAATGAAAACAACTACCTCTAACGCAAATAATACTAAACCTTGCTTTACGTGAAACTTAACAAATTTATTTTCTTTCTCAGTTAAAATTGGAATTATTACTAAAATTCCAATGTAAGCAAGAATACCCATCAAAGTTTGATTGTCAGACTTAGGCTGTTGCGCCTGCTGACCACCACTAGAATTATTTTGATTTTGTTCTTCCATATTTTTTTACCCGCCTATGTTTTTGATCTCGCCCTCCCAAACTTTTTTAAAAGTTTAGGAGGGTAAACAAAAATATTGGTGGGTGAATTTATTATTTATTAATAATCTTTGACCTTTCTAAGTATATTATATCAAACTTGGTAAATTTATAGCAAGTTACTGTTGCAACAAATTAAGCAAAAAAAAATAGATACGGAAAAAATTTCCCGCATCTATAAATTAGCTAAATATTACGCAAAGTAATCATTAAAAATGTAAATGTAAAAGTATCTTTTACTGCAAATGGGTTTTTATCGTCTACGAGCTTTATGAAAATAACGATTACTTTATTATTAGTATCATCGGTATTAATATCAAAGTCGGCGGCAATATGAGCGCCATTATATCGACTATATGAATGATCTTTCTGAACAACCCAGGATGTGTTTGTGCCATCTCCCTGCTCTCTGATTTGAAAGTAAATTTTCCCAGCTCTAGAAGAATATACACGACATTTTAAACCAGTCTTTAAATCAAGATATATTGAATATCCAAAATTTCTAGCACTATAAACTCCACTTTTTGTTATAAATCCTTGGGGAGAAAAAGCCTGAATATTCAATCCTTTTGAACAATCAAACAATGAGCCAATCGCAGGTTTTGGAAAACCAAGAAGAGATAAGGATACTGCCATTGCTATCATCATTTTCAACATGCGCAACTCCTTTCGAAACCTATTTCACAGTACTTCAATTAATTAAATCAGCTAAATTTAGTGTATCCTATAATAGATCGAAATCAAATGTGCAGGCTCTGGGACTATGTTGGATCCTGTTTACTTAAATAAACTAACGTATCATAACCATTTAAAACTCGATCTTCCTTATCAACCCCTAAACTCATAAGAAAGCTGAACATTTCGTTTTGAACTTGCTCCGAGTCTTCGTCTGTAATTTTTTCAACTTCGATAAACGATCCGAGGGTTTCAACTTCATCAAGACAAATTTCATAATCTTTATACTTTGTCTTTCTTCTCACTTTTATAACTTCAACCGCCTTGTGATATCCCATAAGTATTAAAATATCTTCCATTTCTTGTTCATTATTGATCTCAAGTTCTTTTTCAATTCCTTCCAACTCATTCACAAGAGATTGTTTCAATGTGAACAAAATTTTATCGCCACTCTTTCTGATACGCAAAAAGTTGACACCAGGCTTAAAATCAGCAAATTCCTTATCGGGGAAATTAGTATAAATGCCATCCACTTGTCGCGCGGGTTCTGAAAGTGATACTCCAAGCGCCGAGAGTCGAGAGATGAGCGATTGAATATTTTTTACTTTTGCCTTTACTTCAATTTCTTTTTTCATAAAGTCATTTGTGCGCGGGACAGGAGTTGAACCTGCATGCCCTTTCGAGCGCTACCACCTCAAGGTAGTGCGTCTGCCGTTTCGCCACCCGCGCATATATTTTTACTTATACAATTTTAATATTATAGAGATAACTTCTTTTAATTACAAGACATTTATGCCTTATAAATTTACAACCCCCCAAACGCCAATGAAAGGAGATCAAGTCCTGAAGTAATAGAAAATATATAAATAGCAAACGTTATGAGATAGCTTATTATATTTGTAAAAAATACTACTGCTATTAAAATTACAAATCCCCAGGTTTCAAAAAATGGAGCTATTCTTCTAAAAGAAAATGGAGCAATGCTTTCAAAAATTCTATAACCATCAAGTGGTGCGATAGGAACTAGATTAAAAATAAATAGACCAATATTTATAAATACTATAAACGCTAAAAATCTAACTGCGACATTAGTAGGATCAAGTCCTATAACAGAAAGTAGAATATGAAGACCTAAAACAGAACTAATCGCAAAAAGTAAATTCATACCGATACCAGCGAAAGAAACAATGGCACTACCAAGACGACCCTTTTGAATTAAATATGGATTTATTGGTACTGGTTTTGCCCAACCAAAACCAACCAAAAAAAGCATAATTGTGCCTAACGGATCAAGATGTGCAAGCGGATTTAATGTTAACCTACCAGACATTTCAGCGGTATTATCTCCAAGCTTAAAAGCCGCAAAACCATGAGCAAATTCATGAATTGTTATACTTAAAACAAGTGCAGTTATCCAAGGTATTATTAGTATTGGATCGCCACTAAATAAACGATAGAATGCCATAAAAACTATTGCATTAATTGTATCCCTGTATTATACTTGAAAAACATTAAATCATAAAATCTCAAGATCATTAAATCAATTGATCTTGTGCTCTAGTGCTCTTGTGATTTCATGTTCTAATAATATATGCGACAATGTCAAAAATGTGGAAAAGGACCTAAAATGGGTGGCACGAGGATACTTCTTCGTGGTCATTATAATCCTACAAATTGGCTTCAGAAAAAGCCAAATTTACAAAAAACTCGTCTTGCAGACGGTACAAGATCTCTTATCTGCACGCAGTGTCAACGCACACTAGTCAAAAAGCCTCGCTAATGGTTCGATGGAGCTACTTCGACAAGCTCAGTATAAATCACCACAGGTGGGCTTTTTTGTTTTTTTAATATAATACCATCCCCAATTAACCACTACTCTTTTAATCTCGTCTTTGCGAGGAGGAACGACGAAGCAATCCAGATTTATCCCATTATTTCCTGGATTGCCGCGGGCTTCGCCCTCGCAATGACAAAAGTCTTATAGGAAGTGGTTAATTGAGGATGGTATAATAAAGTAGACTTAAGATATTATAAAATTACCGGAGTATGGGGTAGTGGTAGCCCGCGTGCATGGGGTGCATGCAGCCTCGGTTCAATTCCGGGTACTCCGACCAATAGCGCTTACTAAATATTTTCGTAATGATTTAGAGTGCAATTCTTTAAAAGCTCTGACTCTTTAAAGTCTGAATAATTTTCTGGTACCGTTATAGCAATTGCGTCCAATCGCCAGCCCATTTTGTTATTTACTAAATCCCCTTTCTCGCCAACATAAAGTTGCGCGGTGCGTTTAAATTTTTTAATCTTTGAACTTGTCATTTGATCTTCGGCGGTCGGTTTCCAGTTATGATTCGTGCCAATTGCTTGCGGTGAGCTATGTCGAACCGTTTTTACCTCAACAAACACTAAAGTTTTATCTTTTGCTTTTGCGATAATATCAATTTCTCCCCACGGCTTTCTATAGTTTCTCTCTAGTATTTTATATTTCTTATTTTCTAAATATTTACAGGCAATATCTTCACCAAGATTACCTAATTCTGATCTTTGCGTCATATACTTTATTTATTAACATATCTACAAATTTACTCATATCTTAAAGCCTCAATTGGGCTCTTGCGAGATGCTTGACGGGCGGGATAAATTCCAAAGATAAGCCCAACTAAGGCAGAAACCGCGACTGCTAAGACTGCGGCACCTATCGGAAAAACAAATGCCCAATTTAGATTAGCGTAATTAGTTAAAATAATTGATGCAATATAACCAAATAATGCACCAAGCATAATTCCAATAAAACCACCAATTCCAGTTAACATTACGGCTTCTAATAAAAATTGATTTAAAATATCTTTATTTGTGGCACCAAGTGCCTTTCTTAGGCCTATTTCACGAGTGCGCTCTGTAACCGAAACCAACATTATATTCATAACGCCTATCCCGCCCACAACAAGCGCAATAGCTACAACCGAAGAAAGAAAAGTGGTAAGCGCTCCAATTATTGTTGTGATTTGTTTGATTGCCGCTTGTTGAGTAACAATAAAAAAATCATCTTTTATTGGATCAGTTATGTTGTGCGATTCTCGCAAAGTTAATTCTATATCTTGAACTGTTCTTGCGACTGCTTCAGGCGAAGATGCTTTTAAAATAATTTCATGAAAATAATCTGTTCCAAGTAAATAAGTTTGAGCTGTAGAATAAGGAATCATAATTAATTCATCAAAATTCAAAAATGCTACTTGTCCCTTTGATGGCAATACGCCCTGCACTCTAAATTTTTTACCCTTTATTGTTATATTTTCACCCACCGCATCGGAATAGCCAAATAATTTTTCTTTTACCTTATAACCAATTACTGCAACACTTGCTTTTTCTCTAATAGAATTTTCATCAAATAGAGTGCCCGTCTCAGGATATATATTAAAAGCCTTCGCAAAAAACTCTATTGAACCGCCAATTATTTGAGGGCTATAAGTCTCACCTTTATAAGAAACACCACCTGGAACTATAAGAATGGGCATAATATCAACCAACTCTGGTACATTACTTTTCTTTTTTAATGCTTCCAAATCCTTAATCTTGAGAGAATCGGCAAAAATAGTAGCACCTATATCGGATAATCCCGATGGCTCTCTTCCTGGACGAATAACTATGGTTTCAGTTCCTAGTCCACTAATCTCTCCTAAAATTAGATTCTCCGCTCCCGAACCAATAGAAACCATAAGCATTATTCCTGTAATACCAATTACAATACCTAACACAGTAAGCGCCGAACGTGATTTATGAGATGTAACACCGTTTATAGCAATTTTTAAAGTATGTTTTATAGACATATTAGAAATTCTTTAATTTTTTGAGTGATAGCGATAAAATATTATTAGAATTTGTTATACCGAGCACATAATTTCTCTATTATGTGCTCGGTAAGGTTTTGCAACCGCTCGAAGTGCGCCTTCTGGCTTCCTCTCGCGGGCAAAGCCCTTACTTATTAAAATTCTGCTTAGCATTATGTCTGTGGGCCACTTTAGTATCATGTACTATTTCTCCGTCTTTAAATTCAATAATTCTTTCGGCATGCTCTGCTGTATAAGTTTCATGAGTAATTAAAACCACGGTATGTTCCCTTTTCTCACTAAGTTCCTGCAAGATTTCCATTACGAGTCGCCCAGATTTTGAATCTAAATTTCCCGTTGGTTCATCCGCAAAGATAACTTCAGGTTGCATGACGAGCGCCCTTGCAATGGCCACTCTTTGTTTTTCTCCACCAGATAATTGTGAAGACTCGTGATTTAATCTGTGGCTCAAACCAACAGACTCTATCGCTTCTCTTGCGCGTTTATCCCATGATAACTCAGCGATATTTGAGTACATCAGTGGCAATTTAACATTTTCTAAAACCGTTGTCCTCGCAAGAAGATTAAAAGCTTGAAAAACAAAACCCATCTTAGTGTTTCTAATTTTTGCAAGCTCATCTTCGGTATAATCATCTATAGTTTTCCCATCAAATTTATAAGTACCCGATGTGTGTCTTTCTAAAAAACCTAAAATATGTAGCAACGTAGACTTTCCACATCCCGAAGGTCCTATAACCGCTACAAATTCTCCTTTATTAATTGAAAAGGTGGCATCACTAAGCGCCACTGTTTCAGACTCACCTTCATCGTAAACTTTTTTTAATTTTATTGCCTCAATTATAGGCATAGTAAGGATCTTAATTATGGTTGGACTATCTGGTCTCCTACAAGTATGCCGGAGAGCACTTCAATGTCCCCCTTCGAACCTTTAAGTCCAGTGGTTACTTGTATTTCTTCCACTAAGCTGTTATTTAAGATTTTTACATACTTTATTCCATCCCTAGTTATAATTGAGCGTTGTGGAATAGTTATAACATTTTCTTTTCTTGCAGTTTCAATGTCTACGTTAGCCGTCATACCAGACCTAATACGATTATCAATTTTCGTAAAACGAAAAATTGTTTTATAAGTTGGCACTCCTTCAAGAACTGTTTCTCCGGGATCGATAAAAGCAACTTTAGCTTCAAAGACGACATCACTACCATATGCGTCTAGCGTTACCTTGGCTATATCTCCAATATTCACTTTGGTAAAATCTGCTTCTGGTAAGAATGCTTCGATTTCAAATTCGTAATCAGATAAAATTGAAACAAGTTTTTGATTCATAGAAGCGCTTTCACCAATTTTCGCATCTTGTTTAGAAATTACGCCACTAAACGGAGCATAAATAATTGTCTTGGAAACTTCAGCTTGTGCGCTTTGTACCCTCGCCTTTGAAAACATAACCTGGGCTTCTTGCGCTTTTACTTCCTCGGCTGTAGAACCAGCTAATTTAAGATCAAGCTCATTTTGTATTTTTTGAATAGTTAACTTTTGACTTCCAATTGATTGACTTAAACCAGTAACATTTTCTGATGCCGTAATAATATTTGTTCGCGCTAAACTAATATTAGTTCTGTAGGTGTTAAGTGATGTGTCACTTATGGTGCAGCCAGTAACCAAAGTTTCGTTAATTTTTTGAAGAAGAGTTCGTACTACATCTAAATTTGTAGTAGTGTGAACTAAAATGTTTTCTAGATCAAATCGTGACGTTGCAGACGTGATAGAATCAATTTCATTTTTCCAATTATCTAAAACCGTCTCACTTTTCAATCGTAGATTTCTAGCATCCGACTCTGCGTTATAGGCACATGTTGTGTAAGTAAATTGATACACGCTTGATTTAAAACCAGAAAATATACCAGCTGTTTTTATTCTTACGGCATCATCTGCTTTTATATAAGCATTTTCAGAAACATTTTTTACATTATCATAATAATTTTCTAAATCGTGTTTAGACTTATCAAGTTCTGATTGTTTAACTTGAATATCTTCTTTGCGCGTTCCTTTTAAAATTTCATCTAATTTCGCCTGATCTACCTGAAGCTCTGCGTTCGCTTGGCTAAGTGCCGCACTTACATCTCTATTTTCTAATGCAACAAGTGGTTCGCCTGTCATAACTTTATCTCCAACTTTTACATAAGTATTTGAAATTTTGCCAGATTTTTCAAAAGATAAATCTGCGGTAAGTGAAGATTTTACTTTTCCGGTCACGCTCACCTCTTGAATTACACTTCCACTTGTCGCAGAAATTGTATTTGTTACTGGTTTTGTATTATTTCCAAAGTATAGATATAGACCCGTAAGTACAACAATTGCTACTAACGCTATTGCATACGGTCTTCCTTTAATAATCTTTTTAATTTTTGCGGACATAAAATGTATTTATATTAATATTTGGATTATATATTAAATAAATAGGTAATTCAATAACCCAGCACATAACCCAGCACTGAATTTCGGATATGATAATTACTAGTTTATTTATTTATTGCGCGGCAATCGTCTCAACTCCAAGTAATGAACTGAATAAGTTTCGACTTCATTTATTCTATATCTATTAACTAAACCAAAAATTAGTGCTGGGTTTTATTACTGCTAAAATATTTTCTTCGCTAAAAACTTGAAAATATTAAGCAAGTAATAAAAAAGCGGAGCTCGTGAGAGCTCCGTTAAAAATGAGGTGGACGACTATTTAAAGTCTTATGCGCGAGGGGCGCGGTAGATGGATTTAGAATCCATTAAATTTTAGCGGTATTAAGTTATCAAAGAATCCTTAATAGTATACACCAAAGTCGCAATATTAAAAATGCAGAACTGTGGATAACCGGGTAGTGAAAATACGAGCGTTTTTTAAGGTTTTTGAACGAAAAATTTGGAATATCTAAGTTAAAGAGAATGTTCTCGAGTTAGTATTTGTTTCAAAACTCGTATTTCTACTACCCGGATAACTTTTCAACCTATAGGTTACTAAAATATATAAGCTCTTCTAGGGTGCTTCGTGCATTTCCACTATAAACTGACTCTTTGGCAAGATTGAGCCCTTTATTCAAATTAACTGCAAGGCCAGATACAACTATTGCAGCCGCAGCATTTATAAGGGCAATATCGCGATGAGTACTTGGCAACCTTGGATCTAAACAAATTTTTATTATTAAAGCATTTTCTTTTGGTGAACCTCCTAATATTTCTGAAATATTATTCCGTTTAATTCCAAAACTTTCCGGAACAATTTTGTAATGTGTAACTATTCCAAAATTAAGATCTGCGACTTCAGTTTCACCAAGAGTAGATATTTCATCTAGACAGCCAGCGCCGTGAACTACAAACGCTCTCTTTATTCGTAAGTTTTTTAATACTTGGCCAATTGGAAAAACTAATTTTGGATCATAAACTCCAATTACTTGTCGTGTTACATTGGCAGGATTAATAAGCGGTCCAAGCAAATTAAATACTGTACGAGTGCCTATACGTGCACGATCCGGTGCAACAAATTTTAGAACTGGATGAAACAATGGGGCAAACAAAAAACCTATCCCAACTTGATCAATGCAATACGCAACTTGAGCGGGTGTTAAGTTTATTTTTACGCCAAGTTCTTTGAGCACATCGGCGCTACCACATTTCGAAGATATTGCTACAGAACCATGCTTTGCAATTTTTACTCCAGCACCAGCTGCAATAAAAGCAGCAGCTGTTGAAATATTAAATGTATTTGTGTTGTCACCACCCGTGCCACAGACATCTACTAGTGGATATGAACTTGCATTTACTTTTATACTATTCCTTCGTAGTGCTCTAGCAAATCCGGTAATCTCATCTACGGTCGCACCTTTTATTTGGAGTGCTGTAAGAAATTCTTTTATTTGACGATGCGTAATATTGCGAGCCGCAATTTGATTCATTAATCTTTTAGCTTCTAATTCATTAAGATCTTTTCCTGAAATTACTTTGTTGATTAATATTTTTGGATCAGTTCGGAAATTTAAGTTCCACATTTAAGTCACCGATTCCTTAATTAAGCCACGCTCAGCCATTTGCGCCAAAGCATCTTTAATCATATGCGAATTTTTAGGGCAATCTAGCCCAACTAAAAAACGAATGCCATCCATAGTTCTAAACGAATGAATACTAGATAGATTAACCCCAGCCCGAGCAAAGATTCCGGTTATAGCGGCAAGAAGCCCAGGTCTGTTGTCTCTAATATTTAATACAAGCTGATGTTCGCTTCCACGATCGGCAAGCAACTGACTTAATTCCTCAAAAAGTCCATATGCATCATCGAGGACATTTGGACCAAAATGATCCCGATCTAAAATGAATTTATCTACAAACTCTGATTTTTTTTGCATTACAACAGTTTCCACCAACTCATTTAGTTCAAGAGCAGCTTGGCCTAAGACTTTAGGCATATGAGGATTCAACATTTGTATATCGGCGTAAAGTTCAGCATCCTGTTTCAAGATTCGTCCGATTAAACTTAAAGCAATCCGATAGACAGGGCTAGCGAAACTAAGAGTCTCTTCTACGTTTATGTTTAGTGATCGTATTGTGGATGCCATTGTACGTTGCATCGCATGAATCAACCCTTGCACAATTGCCATTATTTGGTCGTGTTTCTCAGGACTACATCTTTTGATCTTAGCCTCAGTCCAAGAAAGAAATTTATCGAGCCATTCGTGCCAACGATAAAGACGTTCTGGGCATACAATTAGAGTTTGTCCGCGGAGGGATCTAGTGGTGGGAGCACACATAGGATGCAGCCCTACAACTTCCGCGCGTGATTCTAACATAGCTAGAACTGGCGCAGTTTTGATAGAAGCTACATCCATCCAGAGCTGAACTGATCTTCCAAATTCAACCAAGCTCTTTATAACCTTAACAATTTCGATTGGCGGCACAGAAAATATAACCACATCAGATTTCTTTACAACTTCTATATTGCGAGCATTAATTTCAGGACCATCTACAATATCAGAACCAATAACATTGCATCCAAAATCAATAAATAATTGTTCTAGAAATTTACCCTCTTTACCCTTAATTCCGATAATTCCTACCGTTTCCATTTGTACGCCTTTCCTTTTTCAATTAGCAATTCTACTGTTTTGTACAATAACACGTACTTATTTATCTGTAAAATTAAAAAACCGATATCAAATTGATATCGGATAGAGCATTATTCACGCCTTATACGAAAGGTACGAATTGGATGCTCTTCAACTATTGCACCTAAAATTTCATAATAGTGATCATCACAGAGATCACCTGCGCTTGTGTGGTTGCGTCCTGTTATTGCGGTATGTAATTCTTCGCCGCCATATGCACATTTATCTGCTGGTATAATCAAGTCTCCTCTATCCATGCGCTCAATAAATTCCTTAACTGACATTGCTGGCATAAATGAAATTCTAGCTTTATTATTTTTCTTTTCTTTTCTTTTTTGAAGAAATTCTTTAGCAGTCATTGCCATACCATTACCTCCAAGCTGATTTAGGAACTAAAACAATTATAGCAGTAAATGACTAATATTCAAAATAAGTAATATTATTCTACTAATTGGAATACTGGGAATATATTAAATTTTTACAACCAAGCTCTTTAGTTTATTTTCAATCATTTGAATTGGATAAAGATCTTTGGCATAAATTTCAATTAGTCTTATTCCAGATTTCCTACAGAGCATTCTCTTTCTTTTAATAGCTCGGTCATAGCGCGGACTATCTTTAGCTAGACCAAAATATTCTATAAAAGTTTTTTCACTAATACTCCAATCTGCACGATGTCCTGTTTTTGGATATGGAGCTTCTCTTTTGTGAGAAATATTATTTTTAGTCAACCAATCATCAATAATCGCTTCGGAAATAGAATCACAATTATGACCATCACTAGCAACTGTATTTGATCGTTTGTACATGCGCTGACTATGTGAACGGTGGGGCATAAGACCAGCTGCAAGGATGGCTTTATTCCAAGAACCAAATTCCCTAATGCACGCATCTACAATAAACATAGCCTCACGTTTTGCTGGAGTGCGCCCCAATGCTTTAGACATAAATTGTAATTTATTGATAAGCGCTTGTGGTGTATGAATTTTTCGCACAGACCATAGACACTTCCTGCTACAATATTTTGTACTGCCTTTTATTTTAACCCCACAATTAGCACAAATCTTAAAACCCGGCCCGCGTTTTGGGAACTTTTGATCGTTGATATGAGCGGCACAACTTCTTGAACAATAACTATGGTCTACTTTAAGAATTTGATTCGGGCAACGATAAAATCTGTTTTCACATTCTGCATTACTGCAATGCAATTCCAAGCTCGTAACTTTTGACTTAGTCATGCATTGTTTGGAACAGTATTGTTTCCATTTAAATTTCTTTGCTTCATTTACCCGCCCTTGCGGCCGTAAAAATATTTTTTTACACAAGGCGCATTTTACTTGAATATTCATATTCTGACATTATAACATAAATTCGGATCAATAGGATTCGAAATATTTTATATGTAATTAATTCTGAATAAATTAAAAAACAACGATGCGTTGTTTTTTAATTATGTGTCGGGCCGCCGGGACTTGCACCCGGAATCACACGAACCCGAATCGTGTATGTTTCTGTTACACCACGGCCCGAATCTTATAAGATCACTGTTTAATATCCGGATCTTTTCCTAGTAATTTTTCCACAAACACCTCTTTTTCAATTTCAAGTATTGTCATTAAACGTTCGCGTTCTTCTGGTGTAATATTATCTGCAATATTTTTTCTAGCTTCCGCTACAGACTTACGATAATTTTTCTTTATTTGAGACAAGGCTTCTGCGTCTACAAAACTTTCTACTTTACCGTCATCGCCATATTCCCTTATCTCTTTAAGTTTTCCAGTTTCACTGTCGTAGATTGTTTCGGCCGTCGTAATTCCAAACTCAATCTTAAGGCATCGTTCTATAATTCCTGTTTTTTTATTTATATATTCAGCGACTTCTATGCCTTCTTCCGTTATGAAACGGTCCACGAAATAATCCCCATCGTCTTCACGCGATAATTTTTCAATATCAAAATTCTCTAAAACTCTTTCTATTCTATCTTCGATTTTTGGTTTTGTGTCTTTAACGGCTAAGTATGCTTCGAGTTTTTTTCGCTCAATATCTTTTAGAGCTTTCCAATCTTCAAATCGAGTAAGTTCACCAGTAGCGTCATCATAATTAAACCCATGATCTGGTTCTTCGGTTTCAGGATTCAAATAGACATCACCTACTTTTATATTACCTTTAAAAAACTCTCTTCGCTCTGCCTTGTGAGTTAGACCATTCACGTGTCTAAGTTCTCTTAGATTATCTTTACCAAAAAGCTCCATCACAAACCCCTCGCTTCCTTCTTGCTCATTATTATTATTTATTTGTTTCTCCATTTTATTTATTATTAAAAATCACTTCACGTAATGCTTTTGTTTCATTTTTTGTTCTTCCCCTGCTTCAAATTCATCTTTAGTGCTTTTTGCTTTTTTAGCAAGCTGATGCAATTCTTTATCAGATAATTTATTTAATATTTTAATTCTTAATTCTAGATTCTCTATCGTGTTTCTTAAAGGATCTTCTATTACTTCTTCTAATAATATAGAAAGTATCGCCCCAATTTTTGGACCTGGTGGAATATCTAGCAATCGCATCAAATCATCTCCTTTAACTAAAAGCATTTTGGGGCTTATTGGATCTCGCTTTACCTTCTCTATCATAAAAAGAAGATGGCGAAGTTTATATGGTACAGCCTTAGGAACTCCAGAACCAATTCTATCCGCTTCACGAACTTTTATCAAATCGTCAATATTTTCTGGTCCAACTCTTGCTATAAAACGGCGTACACCAGATGGTGTTACTTCGCCAACGTTATAATAAAATAAATGATACCTTACTAGATGAGCCACCTGCTCGATTAGGTCTTTGTTAAAATGAAGTCGATCCATTATTTTTACAGCCATTTTCCCTCCGATTATATCGTGTCCATAAAATGTAGAATCTGGACCATTGCCACGCTTACTCTTTGGTTTTCCAACATCATGCAAAAGTGATGCTAGACGAATGTGAAGAGGATAATTTTTAGAAACTGCGTAATCAAGAGCTCTTAAATTATGTTCCCAAACAGAATATATATGATGTTTATTTTGTCCCACGTCTATACCTTCTCTAAGTTCTGGCATAATGTGTCGAAGTAATCCATAATCTTCCAGTATTTGAACTCCATCTTTAGCGCGACTAGACAATATTATTTTTTGAAATTCATCTCTAATTCGTTCTTTAGCAATAGCCTCAAGCAACCCACTGTGATGTAAAATAGCAGCTCCAGTTTCGCCGTCAATTTTAAAGCCGAGTTCGGATGCAAAACGTATCGCACGCATCATTCGAAGCGCATCTTCGGTAAATCGTTCCTCGGGCTTACCCACTGTTTTAATGAGTTTAGCTTTTAAATCGCCCTGACCTCCATATGGATCCACCAATTGCAGATTTTTTAAATCAATCTTTGTTTCGTTTTCAGTACTTAAGCCATCAACAATAAAATCTTTAGTATCAGATGACCAGCCAAGAGCTAGTGAATTAATCGTGAAATCGCGACGCGACAAATCTTCTTCAACTGTCTTTGCAAAAGAAATTGAATCTGGATGTCGCTTATCGGTATATTTGCCCTCTTTTCTAAAAGTAGTAATCTCTACTATTTTAGCTTTCAACTCCGACGCTGCGGTCGGAGTCCGGACCTCTTCGAGCGTCGGGATTTTCACCCCAACAGTTCCAAATTGATTCTCATAAACACTATCAGGAAATAATTTTTGAACTTCATCTGGCTTAGCATTTGTCGTTATATCCCAGTCTTTTGGTTCGCGACCAAGTAAAATATCTCGTACGCAACCACCTACAAGATACGCCTCAAAATTAGCTTTTCTCAAAACCCTTAAAATTTTATTAACTTCAATTGGTATATGAATTTCTTTAGACATAGTGTTAATAATAGCGCAAAATTATTTAGTTGACAAATATGGTATTTTATGATATCTTGTTACCAGCAAATTAATCCCCAAATGAAAGGAGGATTAAACTTGGTACCAGGTCAGAAACGAAGATTTCGAAAGGGTTGGAGTGAGAGGTTCGACCCGAGGCGGTATCGAAAGGTTTTCCTTAACGGGACATATCCTGGGGGTCAAAGAAAACTTCTCGGAAGTCACGGGGGTAAATCATATTGCGCTGATTGGACAGAATCGCGAAAGAGGAAAATCATTGATACTCTCCTCGAAAAGGAAACTGAGGAAATGTCGCTCCTTGATTATTACTTCGACGAATTAAGCGACTATTTCGAAAATGAATGGGACGAGGATGAGGAAGGAGACGAAAAACTGGATAATCATAATCACGACGACAATGATGATCTAGATTACGATGCTCTTGATTATTCTGATGTTTTTTAAGAAATCCGAAACGAAGGGGAGGTATGATGCCAATTCCACTTCTTGAACTTCTAGAGTTCCACTCATTTTTTCGAGAAGAGCTTGAGGAGCTACTCACCTCGCCTACTCTACGAATAACTGGAATAGCTGCCGAGATGACTCTCAATAAGTTAGACGCAGGAGAAAAACTCCCGAAAAGTTTCAGGTTGGCAGATGACCTTCTGTGTCGTCTCGGCCAGGACTTGCGACTAACCCATGACCGGGTGGAAGAACTCCGCCTACTATTTCTGGAATAATCCAGCGCCCGCATTAACGAATTTTTTTATTGTCGTTATGCGGGCTTTTTTTATTTTAAACCATACTTCTTGACTTTAATTTAGTGTTTAAGTAATATCTTTTTAGCAACTGAAGAAGAGGAGAGCCGACCATGAGAATGAAGAAGGTAATTCCTGCCAACTATAAGGGTGGCGCCAAAAAACCATTTAAATATTGTGGAAAGATAGTTTGTCTAGAGGACACAGAAAAAGATCAGCAGTTACTTGCAAGCTTTATTGAAGACTGTTGGCAAAAACAGGGTGGAGATGATTACTTAGTTTCATTTACGCCAACCAATAAGGAATCTGTACTTTGGGTCAGCGCAAAAACCAAGAAGCGGTTGAATGGCGTTATTGATTGGGCGATTGATTTACTAATAAAAGGTTTTAAACAAGAAGGAGAGAAGTGTATTGCAATCTCCTGACTATTAAAAAGCGGCACATATTTGCCGCTATTTTTTTATATATTAATATCTATGTTATCTCTGCAAATCTATGGTTATTATGACGAACCCACATTACATCTGGCAAGTTCATTAAACTTAAAATCCAAAACTTTTTCTTAATTTGAGGAAAATAGAGCATTTCAAGAATAGGAATCCAGAGCAAATTATCCTTACTTTTCCATCTTGTCTCAATAAACAATATATTGCTCTTGGGAGCATTTGGAATTTTCTGCTGATTAGAAAGCAAGTATCTGGCGTGCCGTTCATTAGAAGCAAAACGACCTTCTTTTGATCGTGAGATAAGCTCATTTAAGGTAATCTCACTTTCGCCAGTATTACGGCACGGAACAAGTTCAATTCTAGAAATGCTTATTTCTTTTTCATCGTTTAAATTATGAATAAGTTCCATGTTACGAATGGCAGTGTCATAAATACATGTATATGGTTCTTTCAAGGTAGTCCTCCTTTTTTGCGAATTGCTTATAAAAAATTAACACAAGTATCAGGAAGACGCAACTTATAATATTTTCCCGCGTAACTTCCTATGATAAGAGATTGCAAATCTATGAGCTTCGTCACGAACACGAATTAGAATATTTTTATCTGTATCTCTTGGAATTACTCCAATAAACTCGTTTTTCTTTCGCTCTGGTCCTTTTGCAATTCCCACTACTGGAATTTCTATACCAAATTCTGAAATAACTTCTCTTACTGCATTTACTTGTGACTTGCCTCCATCAATTAGAAATAAATTTGGAAATGGCCATTCAAAATGCTTTAGGCGCCTATTTAAAACTTCTTTCAACATACCTACATCGTTTGCTCCCGTAATAGTACGTATTTTAAATTTTTTATATTCATTTTTTGCTGGCTTATTTTTTATAAAAACCACCATACTACCCACCGCAGAAGTGCCACTAATATTTGAAATGTCATAACCTTCTATGCGAGTATCTAGTTGATAGTTTATAGTTGATAGTTCGGATTCTCTAATTAGGGCAATATCGTTTATGTGCTGTAAGGCAAACAATTGTCGTTTCTTCTTTTCTGCTAATTCAAATTCCTGTAGCAGTGCCGCATCGCGCATTTCTTTTTCAAGCACTTCTATAAGATGACGTTTTTTGCCATTAAAAATTAATTTAATATTTCTAATTGTTTTTACATATTCGTTAACTGATATTGCAGAAGCGCAAACTCCGGGACAGAGCCCTATTTGCCAATTGAAGCAGGGCCTAGATTCCTTTCTTAAAAACTTATCAATTTCTTCTTTGGTATGAGTATTAAATGGAAATATTTTTCTAATTAACCGTAGCGCTTCTTTTAAACTTCCTGCCTCTACAAATGGCCCATATCTTTCTATAGAACCTTTTGCATTTACTATTTCATCTTTTTTAATATCCTTACCACGAACCAAAAGAACTCTTGGAAATTCATCTTTTGTTATCTCAACAAACAAAAAGCTTTTATCATCTTTTTCGCGAACATTGTAAGGAGGCTTATATTTTTTAATTAATTGAGATTCCAATATTAAAGCTTCAAGAGATGTGTCAGTTTGTTTAACATCTATTTTTTTTATTTCACTAACCATCTTTTGAAGCCTATATTCTAATGGGCGCAAAAAATAACTTGAAACGCGTCTCTTTAAATTACCTGCCTTACCAATATAGAGAATCGCGCCTTTAGTTCCACGCATAAAATAAACACCAGGAGTTTCAGGTAAATTTTCATAAAGTTTTTTTGGATTTGACATAGGTACAATATATAGTAATATATTGCCAGTATCAATATTAAATTGAAATGGGGGCGATATGGCACTACCGAGAAAAGGCGACGTTGTTTGGGCTACTAATTTTAATGTTTTGGGTATTGTAGACAATTATAATAAGAAGAGGGAAACTCTCTTAATGCAGTCCTGCTTCTATAAACCCCACGGAAAATTTCTTTATTATGATGAACTACTTGATCCAGTAAAAGCTGAGGACATTAAAATTCCTACAACAAAAGAAGTTTTTGAAATGCTGGCTGAGCTAATAAGTAATTAACTAAGAAGTACTCTTGATTCTATCGCAAATGAAATCTCAAGTATAACAAAGAAACATTACTTGGATTATACACGCACCGAAAGCGACTAACTTGTCGCTTTTTTTATTTTCCACTATTTCAACATTATTTACGTCATCGCAAGACGTAAATATTATTCCAACACTAACTTTTTAATACTATCCAAATCTAAATTTTGAAGCCAAGATTTTATACTTTTTTTATATCCATCCGGTCCATCAAAAAATTCAGATAATAACTCTCTTTGGGTAACTGAGGGGAAATTTTTCTCCCCAGAGTAATCACGATGACTCGACCAGCGATAGCTATCTAAAAATTCAATTGCTTTCCTATAATTCGTCAATTTGCGATCTCGCCATTCCTTAAATTTAAAATCTAATGGATTGAAATGAATATAGTATGGAAGGTGAATAAAATGTGCGTCGTTCTTAACCGGAACAGATTTAAATCTCCCCTCAAACAAAGTTCCGACTCTTTCGTATTTATTGTTAAAATACTTGGCATATCCCATATTAACTTTTTTCATAAACAATGAGATACTACCCTCGTGACGAGGAGAAATAAGAAGGTGATAGTGATTATCCATCAAACAAAAAACGTGTAGATCAACCAATAACTTTCTTGGCTTCTTTTCATTGGGTTCAAATTTACGTCTTGCGATGACGTTAAATTGATAATAAGTGCTATTCGCTGGTTCTTGATTATTAAATTCAAATAAGTCGTGAATGAAGCGGTAGCGATCCTCATCATCCATAAATATTTTTCTTTTATCTACTCCTCTACTTAAAACGTGATATATTTCACTCATAATGTAATATATAATATCCCAATATTTACGTCATCGCAAGACGTTAATATTATTTTAATATTTTTCTAAGATATTCACCTGTTGCACTTCCTGCACATCGTGCAACATCTTCTGGAGTTCCTTGCGCAATAATCTTTCCGCCCTTAACTCCACCTTCTGGGCCTAAGTCAATTACCCAATCGGCACATTTTATAACATCTAAATTATGCTCAATAACAATTATTGAATTTCCCTTTTCAACAAGTTTTTGCAAAACATCCATTAAGTTTTGGATGTCGGCAAAGTGAAGGCCTGTAGTTGGCTCGTCTAACAAATATAGTGTCCGTCTTGTATCGGGCTTTCCTAATTCAGAAGAAAGTTTAATTCTTTGAGCCTCGCCACCAGATAAGGTCGTCGCAGATTGTCCTAATTGCAAATATTCCAAACCAACATCACCCATTATTTTTAAACGCTCATAAAGCCAAGGAATATCCCTAAAAAATACTATAGCTTCTTCTACTGTCATCTTAAGTATGTCGTGTATATTTTTATCCTTGTATTCCACCGCTAGCGTTTCACGATCAAAACGTTTGCCTTTGCAAACATCACACTCAACATAAACTGTTGGTAAAAAGTGCATTTCAATTGCTATAGTTCCGTGTCCTTCACAGTTCTCACAACGCCCTCCTGGAACATTAAAACTAAATCGCCCAGGTTTATAACCTCGAACTCGCGCATCTTCGGTCGAAGCAAAAAGTTCCCTGATATAAGTCCATGCACCTACATACGTTGCCGGATTAGATCTTGGAGTTCTTCCTATGGCAGATTGGTCAATATTAATTATTCTATTAAAATACTCCAAACCCAATATTGAGTTAACTCCATCTACTTTGAAGCTTGATCTATTTAGTTTATTAGAAACATATTTATAAATAACGTCATAAACCAAAGAACTTTTACCAGAACCCGAAACTCCAGTAACAGCCACTAACCTACGAAGTGGAATGTCTACATTTATATTTTGAAGATTGTTAGTTGAGGCACCGCGAATTTTTAGATAATCATGTTGCTTCGTGATACTTCTTCGCTTCTCTGGAATAGGAATAGTAACTTTTCCACGCAAATAATCTAATGTTAGCGATTTATACTTATCTTTATCCTTAATTATTTGAGGCATAGGACCTTCTGCTACTATATGTCCGCCGTGGACTCCAGCACCTGGTCCGATATCAACAAGATAATCTGCGGTTCTAATAGTATCTTCGTCGTGCTCAACAATAATTATAGTATTACCAATATCTCGTAAATTTTTTAGTGTTTCAATAAGTTTTGCATTATCTCTCTGGTGCAACCCAATTGTCGGCTCGTCTAATATATATAAAGTTCCTACAAGCCGTGAGCCAATTTGTGAGGCAAGCCGAATACGCTGGGCTTCTCCACCTGACAAGGTTCCAGCCATTCTGTTTAGTGTTAAATATTCTAATCCTACGTCAAACATAAATTGAAGACGACTTCTAACCTCACGAAGCGGCACTTCGGCAATACTTAATTTAGTCTCATCAAGTGATTTTTGAACATCGGTTATCCATTGTTTTGATTCACTAATAGACATTGCCACAACTCCTGCAATATTTTTCCCCTCAACTAAAACACTTAAAGCTTCGCGTCTTAGACGCTTTCCATCGCATACTGGACAAACTTTCTCAGAAAAAAGAGATTCTGTCCCGAGTCCGTTACAAGCCGTACACGCTCCATAGGGACTATTGAACGAGAATAATCTTGGCTCTATTTCTAAAAATGCAAAACCATCTCGGGCGCAAGTAAATTTTGCTGAAAATGAATGCTCATCATTGCCGTCTGCAATTACGGTAACAACATCATTTCCATATTTAAGAGCTGACTCAATTGCCTCTGCAAGACGAAGTCGATTATCTTTTCCATCCTTAATAGAAAAATCTAGCATTTGAGGGATTCGATCTACTAACAATTCTATTGTATGAGCCTTATAACGAGAAAGTTCGATTCTATTTCTAAGTGATTTAAATTCTCCATCTATTCTAATCTCAGAAAAACCTGCATTTAAAAAATTATAAAGCATCTGATAATATTCCCCTTTTCTACCACGTACTACAGGTGCCAAAATTAAAATATTTTTGTCTGTTTTTGCTTTTTTAAACAATCGTATGACAGCATCCACTATCTCTTCTTTTGTAAGTTTCTTTATCTCGTGACCACAATCTGGACAGTGCGGTACACCTGAGCGCGCAAAGAGCACACGAAGATAATCATAGATTTCTGTAATGGTTGCAACTGTTGAACGAGGATTATGTGAATGACTTTTCTGGTCAATTGAAATGGCTGGCGAAAGACCTTCAATCTCATCCACGTCTGGCTTATCTAATTTACCTAAAAACTGACGCGCATAAGCAGAAAGAGACTCAATGTAACGTCTTTGCCCTTCCGCAAAAATGGTATCAAACGCTAAGCTAGACTTACCCGAACCGGAAAGCCCAGTAAATACTATCATTTTATTTCGAGGTAATCTCAAAGATATATTTTTAAGATTATGCTCTCTTGCTCCTTTTATTGTAATAAAGTCTTGTGCCATTTTTCTTTATGAATGAAATGAATAATTAGAAAAATGAGCATCCCGCCATAGCCTTGGCGAAGGCGGACAACTCATTTATTTTTTATTATTTTATTCCCAGTATTACTATTACTTTTGCTTTTGATTCTATAATGTTATCTACCGCGTTATTTTTACAATATATGTTAAATTTGGCCAAAACTACTTCTTTTTGATTCTCTGGAACTAAATTGAGTAAACTCATAGTTTGTGCGTATTGATTGGCATGATCAACTGTAAAACTTTCAACGGCATCAAATTCTCTGCTTTCGACTTTGCTAAATCCATTTCTTTCTAAAATTGCTTTTGCTTTATAATCATTTCTAAAATTCGGTAATTCACCAACAAAATTCGTAACAATACTTCGAAATTCAGTTTTTAATCCTTTTTGTTCTCTTTTGTTAGCCACAAAGTATATCGCGTTAGGTTTAAGAATTCTCTTAATTTCGTTAACAGAGGCATCGTCAACAAACCAATGGAACGCTGAAAATGAAGTTGCCGCATCAAAACTTTCATCTGCAAAAGGCAGGGCATTAGCGAGGGCAACTGTATATTCAATATCGCTAGAGACTTTTTTGGCTTCTTCTATCATTTTTGGATCTTTATCAATCCCTATAATTTTAGCCCCATCTCTTAAAATCTGCCTTGTTGGTATACCAGTTCCACAGCCTACATCTAAAATCAAAGGATTATTTACTTTAATATTTTCCCAAAAATATTTAATAACTTCATCCGGATATCCAGTTCGATGCTTAGCATACTGCTTACTTAAATTTCCGAAATCGCCGTAGCCTGGTTTTGTTTTAATGTTTGACATATTCTTGTTATGTTATATTATGACGACAGCAACAATCAAGGAGGTCGTTATGAGTCTCAAGAAGGGTGATATTGTTTCCGTTAAATATATGCGAAGAGGAATGAATGAAGCATGCATAGGAAAATACAATAGATACGATAGGAAAACACATAAATTATATCTTGGATCAGCATTTGATGTTGGGGACAAAATATTTACTTCCCAAAGAGTATTTGATGAAATAGAGAAAATCGATATTAAAGTCCTGTCCGCTAAAGAGGTATTTCATAAACTTCGTGCAAATCAAAGGCAAGTTGAAAGAGTGACCCACATGCAGTTCCGAATGTGGGGTTTATAGTTTAAAATTTAATTAATTTCGTGGGGCGAATAACCGCCCTTTTTTATTTTTAATGATTTAATTTTTTGTTATTCTCTTATTCGCGCGAATTAGAGAACTAAAGAAATGAAATAATTTGTTTTGCTACGGCCTTTTGAGTCAGATTTAATCGGTAGAACATTTGTAAGCTTCTTTGTTCCCTCTCTAAAATGTCTGCTGACAAAAGAATGCTCAAATGTTTTGAGGTTGATTTGAAAGAAAGTTTTATTTCTTTTGCAATATCTCCCACAGGCGCTTCGTGCTTACGTTTAATATACTTGACCATTTCAAGTCGTCTTTTATTAGCAAACGCTTTTAATGTTTTTTCTAATTCTTTCATATTTAAGTTTTAGGTATATTATAATTCATTGTTTCTTTATTCGCTTATTCGCGCGAATTAGAGATATAATATTAAATGACCTTTGATTTTGTTTTTTTGCGATTTTATTAATTCTTTTACCACAGCCCCAATTTTACAAGCCATAACTTATATGTACATCTAAAATATTATTGCGATATGTTAATTTCATCTGGTAATACGCGCAGTAAAATTAGAGCTGGGTTTAGATTTTGTTCCTATAGATTTTCGCTCTTTGTTCAAATCTTTAGACAAAATCTTAATTTCATCTCGCAGAATCGCTGCGAGTTCGAAGTCTAACTCGCCAGAGGCCTCCTTCATAGATTTTTCTTTCTCTTTAATAATATCTTCAATTTTTTTGCCCTTAATCGCACTTAAATCTAACTTCAAAACTGCTGCAATATCTTTACGTTTGGACATCAATTCTTCGGTAATATCATGAATGGCACGTTCAATCGTTTTAGGAGTAATTCCATGTTTTTTATTGTAGGCAAGCTGAATTGTGCGACGTCTTTCGGTTTCTCCGATTGCACGGGTAAGTGATCCAGTCATATGATCCGCATATAATAGCACCAGACCATTCACATTTCTGGCAGCGCGACCAATAGTCTGGATTAGAGCTGTATCAGAACGCAAAAATCCTTCTTTATCAGCGTCCATAATAGCAACGAGTGATACTTCTGGCAAGTCTAATCCTTCTCGCAATAAGTTAACACCAACCAATACGTCAAATTTACCACGCCTTAAATTAGAAAGTATTTGAATTCTATCCATTGTCTTTACATCACTATGAAGATATTCGGATTTGATTTTCTCTTGCTGTAAGTATGCGCTTAAATCTTCTGCCATTTTCTTAGTAAGAGTTGTTACTAATACTCTCTCTTTTTTTTCTACACGTTCTGCAATCCATTTCATTAAATCTTTTACTTGATTCTTGGCAGGCAATATTTTTATTTGAGGATCAACAAGCCCAGTCGGCCTAATGATTTGCTCAACTATCCCCGACGCTTCGGTCGGGGCTCCGACCCCACTATTTTTAAAATCAGATTTGGGGCGTCGGAGCTGATTAGCTGCTTCACGACTTATTTGTTTTTCATATTCAGCCGGTGTTGCTGAAGTATATATAATTTGATGAACGCGCTCATTAAATTCATTAAATTTTAGAGGACGATTATCTGCCGCGCTTGGCAGTCTAAATCCATACTCTATAAGAGTTTTCTTGCGAGATGCATCTCCCGCATACATTCCTGTTATTTGTGGAACGGTAACATGAGATTCGTCTATGATAGTAAGGAAATCTCCTCGAAAATAATCTAATAGTGTTTCTGGTGGCTCTCCTGCGGCACGCCCAGATAGTTGCCTTGAGTAATTTTCAATCCCATGACAATAACCAACTTCTTGAATCATCGCTAAATCAAATTTTGTTCTTTGATCTAGACGCTCGGCTTCTAGAAATTTTTTGTCATTTTCAAAAACTTTTAATTGCTCTTCGAGTTCCTTCCTGATTGCTTTTACAGCGCGCTGCTTTTGCGGACCTAATGTAATGAAGTGTCTAGCTGGAGAAATAATAATATCAGGAATAATTTTTGACTCACGTGACACTGGATCTACTAAATATATTTCTTTTATTAAATCGCCTTCTGTTACAAAGTTATAAATGATTTCCTTGTCTGGTGGCATTACCTCCCAGTTATCCCCCCTCAACCTAAATGACCCCCTGGTTAAATCTGCATTAGTTCTTTTAAACTGCAGCTGAACTAATTTTCTTGCAAATTCTTTTCGAGTTACTCTGTCTAACGGTTTTAGTCTTATAATATTTTCTGCGTATGCTTCTGGTGCTCCCAAGCCGTAGATACAAGAAACGGAGGCAACAACAATTACGTCTTTCCTTGTTAGCAGGTCAGTAGTTGCCGCATGACGTAATTTATCTATCTCGTCATTTATCATTGCTTCTTTTTCGATATAGGTATCAGAACTTGGCATATAAGCTTCCGGCTGATAATAATCATAATAAGAAACAAAATAATTTACAGAATTATTTGGAAATATTTCTCTAAATTCATTGCAAAGTTGAGCAGCTAAAGTTTTGTTATGAGCTATTACAAGAGTTGGCTTTTGAATTTTTTCTATGACGTTTGCAACTGTGAATGTTTTACCAGAACCTGTAACACCCAAGAGTGTTTGGTGTTTCATGCCCGCTTCTAATCCAGCGACTAGTTGTTTAATCGCCTTTGGTTGATCTCCCGCTGGACGATGTTTAGATACAATTTTAAAATTATTCATAGGGTTTACTTGCCCCGTTAAATTGCGCAGCAATTTTTTACGGGGTGTTTTGAAACTATTTTGAACATAAATATCAAAAGTGCCCAAGAGATAAAATCACTAGGGGGTATGTCTTAAGTTGTGATTACAGTATAACACATAAATCAGAATAAATCAAAAAAAGGCACCCACTGGGTGCCAATCTCAAACTACTTAACCGAAGTCTTAATTATTGCCAAAACATGCCGGCCATAGAAATTCATTTCTTGTTTAAGATATAGAAGTTTTTTCTGATTTCATGAACCACACACCTGATATAGTTAGCCAGAATTTCAATTCTATCAGCCATATTTTCGACTTCTTCCTTATTGTGAGACAAAAATAACTGGCTGAAATCATGATCTAAATCGATCATTTCTCTTGTCAGTACACCCATCCTAGTTTTAATTATGGCATGCTGGTTTTCTTTAGAGGAGCAAAGCTTAATTGCCCGTCTTTCGGAAACTCCTTGTTCTAGTATTTCGCAACCATTACCAATATATGTCCGCCAGGCCTCAAAAGAATCTTTATTTTCAAAAGAATGCCACATAATAATACCAAAATCTTGACAGGATTCTACAACTTTAAAAACCACATTATACATCTTTTTCCCCTCCTAATTTGACTTTGAACTTCAAGTGCTAGTCCAAAAATAGCACGTGATATGCATTTTGTCAAAAGCACCCATAAAAAAATTATACTTTGGGAGTTTTATTATCCAGGTTTTGAACTGTAATAACAATTTCTCTTTCTCTTGGCCCTGCCATTTCAACCAAAACAACTCTTTGCCATGCTCCCAAATAAAGCTTGCTATCTTTTATTGGAACAACAAGTGAAGACCCAATTAGCGCAGTAATAATATGGTCTGGAGTGTGTTCTGGATTATGAGGATGACGATATGCAAGCTTTGGAACTATTTCCTTAAAAGCATCCATCATATCCTGGTCTGTGCCTGGGTCAAGATCTGCGGTGGTAATTGCCGCGGTAGTGTGAAGCGAAAATACGGAAACTAATCCTTCATCTATTCCCTTTACCTCTAAATCTACAATATTTGTAATATCAATTACTTCTTTATCTTTTTTTGTTGAAATTTTAATTGTCTTCATCCCGTTAGAAATAGGACGCGGACGCAAAAAGCGTTATGCATACTATTTAGTTAATTATAAATATTAATTATTCTATGCTTTACATACTCTATAACTCGTCCGCTATTTCTAACGGGATTCATCCCATCATCAAAAAAACATAACTCACTACTTCTTTCACTACTATTAACTATAATTTAAGTCTAACACAACCTTCCCGTAACACAACAACCTTTCCATTTAATACGGAAATGAGGGTTGAGGGCTTGCCCATAATCCTTCCTTTGTCTACATAGAAGTCAACCCTTCGATCTAACTCTGGGTAAATCTTGTTACCAAAATACACCTTTGCTTCTTTTATTGTTTTTGCTGGTAATTTGCCCTCAACATTGGCACTTGGCGCAACAAGGGGGCCAACTTCTTTTAGTAAATTAATTAGTGATTTACTTACAGGCAATCTAAATGCAAGTGTCTTTGTTCCACGATGTAAATAATAATACTTTTTGTTTAAAGAAGATAATATTATACTAATTTGTCCTGGCCACAATTTTTTTAAAATTCTTTTAGTAACTTTATCAATCTTAATATCAAAAAGTTCCAAATCCTTCATAGAACTAATCAAAACAATAAACGGCTTACTTGGATTTCTTTTTTTAGCCTTATAGATTCGCCTTACAGTTTTTTTGTTTAAAGCCGCACCAACAAGTCCATATATCGTGTCTGTGGGCAGTACACCAATACCACCACGCTTCAGAATAGAAATAATTTCTTTTGGCGCATTCAAGAATAAATCGGAAACAATATTTTCTAGGCCTTTTGCAAAATTAGGATTTAGTCAAAGTTTTATTCCCTGAGCTTGTCGAAGGGTAAAATTTTGGCTTAAAATCAAGGTATGCCTTCGACAAGCTCAGACAATAATCAGTTTCTATTTTATTTTGCGAAGGATCTTCTACTCGAATATCAAAACGGCGGCAGAAATAGTGGTTGTCCACAAGCCGTTTTTGTCACCTTGAGCGGACTGAGTATTATTCATTGTTTTAAAAATCTTTCCAGAAGATTTATAAACCTGTTCGCGCTCATCCCATGCGGCATTAGAATCAAATTCCAAACCTAATGTCGTCGCCAGCATTGTTGCCGCTAAATCTTCGGCATACTCTCCTGCTTTCTCGTCAGTCTCGCCAAATGGATGATGTTCAGAAAGATAACCATATTGGGCAGGATCTGACGGCAAGGCCAAACCAATTGAGGCAGCAATTAAACGATTTGGTTCATTAGTAGCGTTCCTCGCCATTACACAAAAAACAACTTGACCAGGAACCATGAACTTCTTTCCTTCTTCCCTCGTTATACGTTTACAATTCGGTGGGAAAATTGAACTTACATAAACTAAATTAAATTCTGCAATTCCAGCGTCTCAAAGCGCCAACTCAAATGAAGCTAAATAATCTTTGTGACGACCTACGCCCTTTGTAAGAAACATTCTTTTTGGAACAAAGGTTTCCGTGTGAGAAGAACTATTTGTGTTTTCCATTTTCTATATTTACCCGCCTAAGTTTCTTAATAAGAAATTTTGGAGGATTTATTTTAATATTAATTGAAATTATTATACGAGTATTTATTTTCTAATACAAGGTGTGGATAACCAGGTAGTGAAAATGCGAGCGTATTTATAATTACAGCAATAGAACATTTACGATATTAACGCTTTTGTCTATCATTTTAAATCAAATGTATTTCAAAACTCGCATTTCTACTACCTGGATAAGTTGTTCGGGTAATAAGAAGATAAAAAAATGGCTTATCCGGTAACCGAAACACAGGAAAATAATATTTGGGTTACCAGATAAGAAGAAAGACCGATATTTACAGAAAATCAATATTTGGGTAGTCGGATGTCGGGGTTATCCGACTTCAGGGGACATCGGACTTCATGGGGTCATCGGGTCAGGGAGATTACACGTCCGCCATCTCTAATGATATAAGTCCTAAAAGCTATGCCAGAGAGCAAACCGTAACGAAAAGTATTATGCAAAAGGTCTACTGATAAAAAACTTTATTTTCTGACCTAAAGTCCACGTATTTAATTTCATTAAGCTTTGGCTTTAAAGATAGAAGTGGATCCTTTATAAAATTTGGATCTAAACGCAAACTAAAATAAAGAATTGCGCCATTAGAAGTTACCGCATGGATCTCCTGATATTTAAGATCTGGCAAAATATATTTAACTATTCTAACTTCTGATTTATCTAAAACATCGAAAATTGAAAATATGCGGTTTAAAAGTGTCTTAGGCAACAAATAAGATCCTGCCTCAAGAGCCCGTCCATTTGTTTCGTAAATACTTTTTACTAAAATTCCGGATGATGCTGGCGCTTTGGCAAATAGCAAACCATCTACGTCAAACCAAAAACAATTTGCTGTTTGATCTTTTGTATCTAAATCGGTAGATATTTTTGTAAAAGTTCCGGTTGATAAAGTTGATGAAGAACTTTCTTGCGAAGAAGCAGACGTGCTGACTATAACTGGAGTGGCAGAATCATAAACGCCACACCAAATGCCGAATGGTTTTCTCTCTTCTACATCTAATACAAGAGTTTTCTGTAATATATTTTTGTGCACTACTATTTTTGCAACAAGGAGATTCGTGACTTCAACCTTTCCAAAAAGATATGGCATTATAGATCCCGGAAACAAATCCTCTTTGGTAATAACAGACGCACCGTTTAGAACTATGCTACTAAATCTAAAAACGTTCGTAAAATATATTGTATACAGTAATCCCCCGCCACCACCAACTAAAAGAACAGTAAAAATTGTAAGAATAATTTTTGCTTTACGTCGTCGCTTCTTCTTTTGAAGTGATTGGTTGTAATCTTGCAAATTAGAATCAGGAATCAGGAATCAGGAATCAGGTTTTCAGGAATTATCTCTCAAGATATTCCAATCACATAATACTTGATACTTGATACATGTCACATTATACAATTATCCTCTCAATAAGTGGATTTATTCTTGTCAAAAACTCATAGTAAGATGTTCTTGCTTTAAAGCTTGCGTCTATTATATCAATTTCAACTTTATCCATTATTTTGCAGGCAATATCGGTTACGTCCACCATAACTACATCCATAGTTACTCTCCCTAATATCTTTGCTCTCTCATTATTAATTATAACATCGCCAACGCCAGAGAGGGCCCAAGGAAGACCATGCCAATAACCAATTGGTAAAATTCCAATTTTGGTTTTTCGATTTAATCTTTCGGTTAAATCATAACTCACATAACTTCCCTTAGGCGCTTCTTTAATTTCACTTATGATAGTTTTCCAGCGTAAAACTGGTTTAAGTTTTATTTGTGGAAATTGTATTTTTATTTCTTTTGAAGGAGCGTGCCCATAAAGCCCCATTCCAATACGAACCATATCAAAATGATATTTCGGATTAAGTATAGTAGCGGACGATGCCGCGGCATGCTTAATAAGTTTTGTAAAACCTTTTTTTGCAAAAAGTGCTATAGCTTTCTGAAATTTTTGGAACTGCATTTCGGTATAAGTTGGATAATTAATATCTTTTGCGGAAGAGAAATGCGTATAAATACCTTCCACGCATGTGACATGTAACATGTTACGTGTTACTAGTTTTATCACTTGTGGTATTTCATTAATAAAGAAGCCCTGTCGATTCATCCCTGTATCTATTTTAATATGAATTTTTGGTTTATTTTTTGACTTTATCCAATCTTTTAATGCATTAATGTTTGATATTGTAATGGCACAATTATTTTTGATGACGACATCATAATTTGAAGACAGAGTCATTCCCAAAACTAAAATTGGTTTTTTTATATTATGCTTACGCAACGTTTCTGCTTCAAAGACAGAGTCTACACAAAAATAATCCACACCACTACTTACTATTACAGCATAATCATATAAACCATGACCATAGGCGTTACTTTTAACAACCGAGGCAAGTTTAACCTTAGGCCCAATGAGACCTCTAAAAACGCCAATATTATGGATTGCAGCTTTTTGATTTATTTCAATCCATGTCTTTAATTTCATCCCGTTAGAAATAGGACGCGTTAGAAATTTTACCAACCGACAGATTTGGTAAATATAATGTTTTATTGATTTGAAATATAATTTCCATAAAATATTAGTTTTTAAATTTCTAAACGGGATAGGACGCGGACATAAAACCATATTCGCTGACCCGATGACCAAGACAGGGGCAATAATATTTGGGTCATCAGGTCAGGTGGATTACGCGTCCGCTATTTCTAACGGGATTCATAAAATCACTAGATCATTAAATCAAAGTGTTCTAGTGTTCTAGTGATTTTATGACCTTCTTGCCCAAATATTTCTGCAAAACTTTAGGAACAAGAATTTTGCCATTGTTATTTTGATAATTTTCAATAATTGCTATCAACATTCTACCTATTGCAAAAACTGTACCATTTAACATATGAACATATTCGGCACCTTGATCTGAATCTGCTCCTTCTTTTCTATATTTAATATTTAATCTACGCGACTGAAAATCTGTTGTATTAGATGTTGAATGAGTTTCACGATATTCACCTAGTCCATTTTTCTGACCAGGCATCCAAGCCTCGATATCAAATTTTGAAGCGGCTGGATCTCCGAGGTCTCCAGTGCAAATATTTAAAACATGATATGGCAATTTTAGTAATTGCATCAAATGTTCTTCAATCGCAAGTAGAAGTTGATGTTCCACTTCTGATTTATCTGGTGTTGTAATTGAAAACATTTCTACTTTATCAAATTGGTGTACTCGCAGTATTCCCTTGGTATCTTTTCCATACGAACCAGCCTCACGACGAAAACAAGAAGAGAAAGAAACATAACGCCTAGGTAGTTCAATTTCTGCAAAAGTTTCACCTGCATGCATTGGACCAATAGACTGTTCTGAAGTACCAACTAGATAAAGATCATCTTGAATGCTGTAAATTTCTTCTCCGCTACGATCCATATAACCCATAGCTGCCATCATTTCGCTCTTGATTAATACTGGAGGCACAACTGGAATAAATGGCGTTGAATCTACCATTAGTTTCTTATTACGTATAATATTCTTAATTTTTTTCTCATCTCCTAAAGTCTGAAATGCAAGTTGAACCAAAGCAAATTCTAGTAATGCGGCATCGCCAATCAAATAGCCGAACCTGCTACCAGATACTTTTGAAGCTCGTTCGATATTTATTATATTTAATTCCTCTCCTAATGAAAGATAATCCTTTGGGATTGGAAAGGCTACTTTTTTCTTGCCAACTTCACGAAGCACAATATTGTCAGTTTCATCTTTTCCAATAGGAACTGAAGAAAGGGGCAAATTTGGTATTTGTCTTAAAATTGCATTTCTTTTTTCATCAAGTTCTTTAAGTGTTCCTTCAAGTGCTTTTATCTCATCTTTTAAGAGTTTAGCTTTAGTAATATCACGTGCTTCTCCTGCTTTTTTCTGATCTGACCTCAAATCTTCAACATTTTTTGTAACGGATCGCCAATTAGTATCTATAGCTAAAAACTCATCTACCAGACTAGGATTTATGTTTTTTGATGAAATGCCTTTTTTTATTAAATCCGGATTTTCACGGATATATTTAATGTCTAACATAATACCAGTATATAAGATTTAACAAATTTGGTCTAGCAATAGTAATACTATCCACTTATACGGTTTATGTAGTTATTTCTCTGTCTTTGCGAGGGTTATCCCGAAGCAATCTATTTTGATTAGACTAGTTTGCTTCGCTCTGCTCGCAAAGACGGAAAATACAAATATGAACTAAAAACCAAAAAAACGGCGCATCATTTCGATCTAATAAGATCTACTTTGATGCGCCGGTGCTGCAGGTGAAACTACAGCGCAAAACGGTGATGATTCATAGCGGCATCCTGGAGACTATCCAAGCCACCCCATTCATCCACGTCAATCTCCTCGAGTTGAGTGGGTCTGATGTGTTCACCGTAGAAACGGGTCAGAAACTTGGCTGTTTCCTCCAAATCCTCACCAGCCACTAAGTTCTGCACAAGGCCCAGGTCAAGCAGAAAAAAACGCTTGTAGTAATCCAAACTTACCATCGAGACTTCTTGTGCTAGGATTACTTACCTAGCACTTCTTGAGCGCGGCAACGGCGACCGTGTCGTTCACATGGATCTGACGACACCGCTTCATCGTATGGAGGTGTTTCGTGAGCTTGCGACGCTTGTTGCGTTCACGCTTCCCTGCGAGGAGGTACGACTGACACTTCTGCCTGTGCCTACCTCCGCCCTTTGCCGCCTTCTTTTCCTCTTTCTTTTTATCGCTTTTCTTGCTTTCGTTGTTATCGTCGAACATTTTTCACCTTTCGCTTATCCGCCGGAATTGACGGACATCTATGCGAAAATTCCCCTTTGAATTGCAATCTTCTTCGGCGAAAATTGTATTATGGAACAAATACAACAACGTCGGAGCTGGCATCAGCTCACGATGGGTCAGAGGGATAGAATAGAAGCTCTGTTGGATGCGGGAGAAACCCAA
>JAUXUB010000019.1 GCA_030680955.1 bacterium
GATATTTATGACTTTGTCTTACTTTATGATTTTGTCGAAGCCGACTTCGCTCCATCTTTCACTGAATTCACAAATGCTTCGCTGTTAAACGGCTTTATTGATGCGAGCACCAGTGCGAAAGATTGCTCTTTTGTAAAACCAGCTGTCCTATAGTTCTCGAAGTCGCGATGTGTTGCTTTCGTAGAAATCGCAGAATACTCCGCGATTTCTGGTTCGAGCGCACGGCGAACATCCACAGCCGTCTTCATGATGGTTTTGAGAATATCCACGAGAACTGGTTTGCCAGCTACTACGAGCACTTTACCGATAGCCAAGTACTTCTCCGCATCTTGAAGCATTTCGCCAAGATCTTCGGTCATTTCCTTCACGTCTTCTTTATCAAGCTTCATACTGCATTCCTCCCGTTGGGGTTTAGGCACTGGATATTCAGCGCCCAGATACTGAAAAAAATATACACCAGTTAAGACTTTTTGTCAAACTTAAATTTTTTGACTTTATCTAAATTATATACTACATTCAAAATAGTAAATTACCTTAATCGGGAGGATAAAATGTGTCCAGAATCATTGGGTATTAGGATTATAGAGACAGCATCGGTTGATGCGACCTTTGATCGTCTATTTGAAATTCCTGGGATTCATGGGATTGAACAAGTATTCCCCGGAACCGAAGATCCAGAACTTGAAAATCTATTTATAGCCAGAGTTAGAAAGTCGAAATTAGATTCTGCACTTAAACAAGTATCTGCCGATCCGAATGTTAAAGATGCTTGGATTCACCCACCTCGAAAGTTATTCAAAAGATAATGTATTTTTTACTACTCATGGCCTGCACTGCGGGCCTTTTTTATTTGCTGCGATAATCTTTATTAATTCCATTGACTTATATTAAGCACAAACTATAATTAAATTAATTGAATATAAATATCAAGAGTGCAGCGAGGGATCTAGCCCTTTGACCTGCCAGCAACCTCCGAATAATTGGAAAGGTGCTACCTCTAGCCCAAATGGGAAAGATGATTTTTGCAAAACACTTTCTCTTTCGGGAAAGTGTTTTTGTTTGTTTATTAAATAAAAAATATTATTAGTTCTTATGTTCTTGAGAACATAAGAACTAATAAGAGCTCTAATAAAAATAATGCCAAAAAAGAAACATGATCAAAAATTTGAAACATTATTAATTCACGCTGGGGAACCACCAGATGCCTCGACTGGCGCAGTCGCACCAATTTTAGTTCGCTCAAAAACTTACAGCCAAAAAACTTTTGGTAAGGAATCCAGATGGCAGTATTCAAGAGGAACAAATCCAACTAGGTCGCAGTTAGAAGAAAAATTGGCGATACTAGAGGGCGATGGTGAGGCAACAGTTTTTGGTTCTGGGGTTGCGGCTGAAGCGTCATTTTTTTTAACACTAAACCCTGGAGACCATATTTTAGCTTGCGAAGAAGTTTATGGCGGAACATATCGCCTATTAGATAAATTAATATCGCGATTTGGGATTACATTTGATTTTGTAAACTTTCAAAACAAAAAAGAAATTTTAAAATATATTAAGAACAACACAAAGTATTTATTTGTAGAGACCCCAACAAATCCTTCCCTTCACATCATTGACTTAAAACTAGTAAATGAAATTTCAAAAGAGTCTGGAATTCCCTATGTGGCTGACATGACTTTCTCGCCACCAATAACAACACGAGCATTTGAATATGGTGCCGAAACTGTTATCCATAGCTTAAGCAAATACATTGCAGGACATAATGACGTCTTGGGTGGCGCAGTTATCACTAAAAATAAAAAACTTCATGAGAATCTTATTTTTATGCAGAGGACACTCGGCGCAATACTCTCACCTGATGAGTGCTATAGAACACTTCAAGAAGTTAAAACGCTGGCGCTTAGATGGGAAAAAGTTAGCAAAAGCGCACTTCTAGTTGCTGAATATTTATATAAACATCCTAAAATTGAGTCTGTATTTTATCCGGGTCTAAAAAGCCATTCAAATCATAAAGTTGCAAAAGACCAGATGAAAAATGGATTTGGCGGAGTTATTTCTTTTATTACAAAAAACTCTAAAAAAAATTCGCTTAGAAAATTTGTTAAGTCGCTTCAAGAACACAATATTATTTACGGAGAAAGCTTAGCAAGTCCAGAGACTCTACTCGCCTATCCGCCACTTATGAGTCATATGGCGTTACCGAAAAATGTAAGACTCTCGATGGGAATCAAAGATGGATTCTTCCGACTTTCTTTAGGATTTGAAGATGTGGGAGATGTTTTGAATGGACTTAAAACAAGTCTCAAGAAACTTTAGTGTCGATTTTATTTAGGTGAAATATATTCGTAAGATAATCTATTATATTCGGCAGTTCCATACTCACATATTCCCTCTTCATGCCAAAGTATAAATTTTTTTATTCCGACGTCTAGCGCCAAACGACTATAAACTGTGCAATACGGCTTGCCAGATTTTTTAATATGCCCCTTCTCGTCAACTCGCGTAAAATATAGCTTTGATCCTTTTATTTTTGATGGATTGTTTTTGATCGTATCTGTAATTGCGCGCCACTCCGCATGCATGCAACAAGTTCTGTCATACTTTGGCTTCCCGGGGACAAATTCTCTATCGCAAATTCTATTTTCCACTTTATCTAATGGCGGCGCGTTATAGCCTTTGCCAACCACTTCGCTGTTTTTCACAATTACAGTTCCGCACTTTGCTTTAAGGCACAATGCATTTTCTGCAACTTTAGCAGCTTGGTCCATCCATTTTGTAGCTTCTTTTTCTTTATGTCCTTTTAGATATTCCATATTCTTATACTCTACGACACTTTTTTACTTTATTTCTGTATCCATTGGGATAACCGCTTCAAAACCCCACCAAACCCTGGGAGTAATTTCAATTTCTTGATCTCTTGAAGCGTGAGCCATTTATAATTTTTTGCCTCCCAATCCAGTTTAATTTTATCTGTTTCTACTTCCACTAATACTGGGTGGACTACCCATGTCTTTTTATAATTTGGTTCTTCTTGATCAAAAATTTCTCCGAGTCGGATCCTTTTAATTTTAGCTTTTGGAATTCCAAGCTCTTCTTTCAACTCATCATAAACTTTTTGATTTAAACTTCTTTGATCATCAAGAAATCCAGATACTCCATTCCAATATCCTGGGTAAAAAATAAGTTCTTTGCTCCGTTGAACAACTAGTATTTTATTCCTATATTTTAAAACACAGTTTATAACTGGCGCCCAACGCACATTTGTATAATCAACTTGTCCTGGTTTTGGTTTGAATAAAGGTCTCTTCATATCTCTACTTCATATAGTATTTATTATTTTTCTTGCTTGTTTTTCTTAATAATAGTTAAAAGTTCTTGCTGATAGCTTTCGTCACATTTTCCCATAAGTTCTGATATTTTCCATATTCCACCATATCTTTTCGTAAGGGATTCTATTGCCTCAGGCATATCGTGGACTGATTCGATAAGTATATTGTTGCTTTCTGGAAATATTTGCCATATTGTCGGGTCCACTAAAAATAATATTCGATCATTCTCTATAATTAAAATATCATGAGCTAATCCGTTAGAAAATGTTCCTTTGCAAATTTGTACTTTATATTCAGGATATTCGTATAATATCCAACATCCGACTAATCGTGCTACTTCACTACATTGGTCCTTGGCCGCAATTTGCAGATTATCCGACAGTGTCAGCAATAAGTTTACGACGCGTTTCTGAATTTTTTCTATAAATTTCTCGTCCATATTTTTGTCTTTCTATTTCCCATGACAATGTTTATATTTTTTTGGACGGCCATCTTCGTGCTTCGCTCCGCATGGGCAGGGATCATTTCTACCAACATTTTTAAATTCACTGGACTGTTGTGGCGACTGCATTCTTATTGCCTGCACAACACTCCCCTGCTGTGGCGCGCCACGAAAAAGATTTGTAAGAAGCCACATTCCAAATTGCGCAAAGAAATCTTTATATAAGTTATAACTTTCACGACGAAACTCTACCAAAGGATCATGTTGTGCATAAGCGCGCAAACGCACAGACTCTTGAAGTGCTTCCATATTTTCTAAATGCGTCATCCAAAGCATATCTAATATAGAAAGCAACCGCATAATGACTCCAGTATCATTTGAAACAATCTCTCCCATTCGAGCATTAATTTCCTCGTGAATAAATTCCTTTATGGCCTCCGGTATCTCATCGGAATAACTTCCTTCATTTTCCTTTATTATTGTCTGAAGTTTAGTTTGGTCTTTAACTACGCCTGACTCCACAAAGAAATGTGTTAATTTATGAATTGCGGTAAGTGGTGGATTTTCTGAACCCTCCATTTCAATTTGCTCTGGCATAGACATCGTAACGATTGCCTTGTCCGCGGCTTCGTAAACAAAATCATCTACATATTTTTTAAGTTCATCTTTTTCTATGCAACTTAATAGTCTTGTACGCTTATTATAAAAATCAGTTCGCTGTTTATTTAAAACATCGTCGTATTCTAGCATGTGTTTTCTAGCATCAAAATTAAAACCCTCAACTTTTGCCTGCGACTGTGAGACTAATCTAGAAAGCAGTGACGATTCTAACGGCATATCCTCTGGCGCTTTTAAGGTTTCCATTAATCCCTGAATACGCTCGCCGCCAAAAATACGGAGCAAATCATCTTCAAGAGACAAAAAGAATAAGCTTTCTCCTGGATCTCCTTGTCTACCAGTGCGGCCGCGCAACTGATTGTCTATTCTACGAGCTTCATGGCGCTCTGTACCAAAAACCATAAGTCCGCCGGCATCTTTTACCTTATTACCATCTTCTTTGTTTGGTGGATTACCACCCAAGATAATGTCTACTCCACGACCAGCCATATTTGTCGCAACAGTTACAGAACCAGCACGTCCAGCTTGCGCAATAATCGCACCTTCTCTTTCGTGATTTTTTGCGTTTAATACTTCGTGCTTAATTCCAGCTTGAGAGAGGAAAGTTGAAATGACTTCATTGTTTTCAATTGATGCTGTACCAATAAGAACAGGCTGGCCTTTTGCAACACATTCTTTTGCACGAGCGGCAACTGCTTCATATTTTGATCTACGAGTTTTATAGATTACATCGGAATGGTCAACTCGTACCACGGGTCTGTTTGATGGAATACTAATAACATCTAGCTCGTAAACTTTATGAAATTCCTCCGCTGAAGTTTGAGCAGTACCTGTCATACCACCAATTTTTTCATAAAGTCTAAAATAATTCTGAATAGATATTTTTGCGTATGTCCTAGACTCTTCTTTAATTAAAACTCCTTCTTTAGCCTCTAGTGCTTGGTGAAGCCCACCAGAATAACGACGACCGAGCATCATACGGCCAGTAAATTGATCTACGATAATAATCTCGTTATCTTTTACAACATAATCTTTATCGCGTTTAAAAATAGCTCTTGCTTTTAAACTTTCTTCTAAATAATGTACCATGCGAATATTATCTGGCGCATAAAAATCTTTAATACCGAGTATTTTTTCCACTTTATCTATGCCAGCATCTAGTATGCTAACGGAACGCATTTTTTCGTCTACTTCATAATCTTCTCCGGCAATAAGCTTGTCGGATACACGCGCAAAAACTTTATAGTAGTCGCTAGACTCAACGTCTGGTGTAGAAATAATAAGCGGAGTTCGCGCTTCATCTATTAATACGCTATCTACTTCATCAATTACCGCGTAATACAAATTTCGCTGAACCTTGTCTTCCAACTTATACGCCATATTATCTCGCAAATAATCAAAACCAAATTCATGGTTAGTCCCATAAGTAATGTCTGCCGCATACGCCTCGCGTCGTTTAACGGGACGCAAATATTCTGTCTGAACTAAAAAGCTACCCGTTGTGTCTCTTTCCTTATCGAGCAAAGCGGACTCTGAAACAACTGACTTGAAACTTGGGTCATAAATAACTGCCCCTTCGTGAACCAAACAACCAACAGTTAACCCTAGTGCATTATAAATTTGGCCCATCCAAACAGCGTCGCGTTTTGCTAAATATTCGTTAACTGTTACAACATGAGCACCCTTACCTGTTAGGGCGTTCAAATAAACCGCTGTTGTTGCGGCGAGTGTCTTTCCTTCACCAGTCATCATTTCTGCAATAGTCCCGCGATGAAGCGCAATCCCACCAATTAGTTGCACGTCAAAATGCCGCTGACCAAGAGTTCTCTTGCCTGCCTCGCGAACTAACGCAAACGCCTCTCCCAAAATATTGTCCAGACTTTCACCATTTTTTACCCTTTCTTTAAATTCTGCGCTTTTTGCTTTTAGCTCATCATTGCTTAGTTTTTCCATCTCCGGTTCTAGCACATTAATAGCCTCTACAATAGGCGTAAAATCTGGTCCACTTCCAATAAATTTTTTGAAGAATGAAAGCATATGTTACCTTATGTTACGCCAAATAAGGTAAGTTTTCAAATAGACCTTTTGCATAATTACTTTCGTTACGAGATTTTAACCCCCCAAAGTTTTTCAATGAAAAATTTAGGGGGGTGAAAATTTGAGACGAGACGAAGTGAAAATTTTGAAGCATATACAAGAGTATACGTTGATAAATTTTCACAAAGTCGTAGTCCAAATTTGGAAATTGCAGTAGAATATTAATTATGCAAAAGGTCTAATAAAAAAGTTACGCCAAAAGCGTAACCCCAAAATCATACCCATAAGACCTTTTATATAATTAGAATTATAGTCAAAATTTTATTCCCTGAGCTTGTCGAAGGGTAAAATTTTAGATTAAAAGATATGTAAGTCTTCGACAGGCTCAGACAATAAGCAAAGCTTCAGTTTCATTTTACAAAAGGTCTTATATTTAAATTTCTACCTTTTTTGCTTGCTTGGTTGGAGTTTTTCTTTGAATTTTGTAACCTCTCGCTCTAGTTCATGATAAACATCATTAATAGCCACGTGGATATCTTCGTGTTCAGATTCAGCTCTAAGTACATTCTTGCCAATATCCAAATTAGCTTCAGCACGAAATACTTCTCCTTTTTTGTGATGCTTAGTAGTTCGCCCAACTTCAACGCGTAATAATAACTCTTGGTTTTTTTCCATTTTTTGAACAATCTTCTGAAGTCGTCCTAGTTTAGTTTCAATAAACTCTTGTAGAGATGGCGTAACTACTAAATTAGTAGATTTAATATTTAATCGCATAGTTTAATTTATTACTAATATTATAATCTATAAATTGTGGTTTTGCAATTCCAATCACAATGCTTAAAAGCTAAAATTAAAAAACGTCCTGTGTAGCAACAAGACGTTCATAGGTTTTAAAGAAAGTTAAGTTTACTGTTTATCTAGAGCAAAAGAAATGCAACTTTCTACAACATTAGACAAAGCCCTCCTAGCCAACTTAGATGGTATTGCACGGCCTATTTCCCACCTATTAACGGTTGAAAAAGTAACTCCTACCTGATGAGCAAACTCTTCTTGAGTGAGCCCCAGCTTTCTTCGTAAATCTTTAATTGCTTCCTTATCGAACTTTTTCATTCTCTATCTTTTCCTTTCATGAAACGCGTTAACAACTAAAGAGATTATAACAAACAAAAATAAAATTATCAAATTCAGCATCGCGAATTCAAATATTGCTATTTGCACCTTTTCTCTTCTGTCTTTGCGAGGGTCATCCCGAAGCAATCTATTCGGATGGATTGCTTCGCATAGCTCGCAATGACGAGAAGAATTACTATTGTACCTGGTGCAGTTAAACCCTGAATGAGGCATTTTAAGTCATGTATGATATACTAAATTCACCGATCGATTAATAATTAAAAATAGTTTCAATTATGAAAGGCTCTTTCAAGATGGAGGATTTGCATCATATCATTAGCAAAGATCGATGTTCGGTTTGCCGAGGTCCTGCAAAAGATTGGAGGTGCGTCCAATGCGCAGAAATAAGCATTAAGCATAACCCACTGCACGAATGCGGCAGTAATAAAGTTCAGCCAAAATGCGTAGGTTGTGATAGACCAGAAGATCTTTGTACCTGTAAGGTGCTAGGGCCAAAAATCTTTACAACTTTAGCATAAGACCTTTTACATAATTATAATCTACTGCAATTTCCAAATTTGGGCTACGACTTTGCGAAAATTTATCAACGTATACTCCTTGTATATGCTTCAAAATTTTCACTTCGTCTCGCCACAAATTTTCACCCCCCTAAATTTTTCATTGAAAAACTTTGGAGGGTTAAAATCTCGTAACGAATTTAATTATGCAAAAGGTCTTTAATAAAATTATAAAATAACTAATA